>CBDUUA010000059.1:0-9099 GCA_965370135.1 uncultured Cellvibrionales bacterium | reverse complement strand
AAGCGGCCCGCTCCCGCTATATATAGTGCATCACGAACACTTGGAGTCCCCGCAATTGAGGCAGGTCATGCAGCCGTCCAACATGATCGAGGCCTTGGTGTAGCACTTATTACATAGCTGTGCCGACTCGGGAAACTCACTCTTCGCCGCGCTTGGGGAGGGTGCCGCTTGCCTGGCCTCGTACTCCGCCCGCTTGTCGTCGAGGATCTTCTGCCGATGCTCGTCCATGACATCGTCCTTGATCAGGCCAATCATCTTCATGTGAGACTCAATGGCATCACCGATCTCAGCCACCAGGGAGGGCATATAGCGGCCACCTTTTTTAAAGTAACCACCCTTGGGGTCAAATACGGCTTTCATCTCTTCCACCAGGAAAGTGACATCCCCACCCTTGCGAAACACCGCCGAAATAACCCGGGTCAAGGCGACCACCCACTGAAAGTGATCCATGTTTTTGGAGTTGATAAACACCTCGAAGGGGCGACGCAATTCGTGATCGGTACCGGGATTGAGGATCATATCGTTGATGGTAATATACAGAGCGTGTTCCGCGCCCGGGGTTTTAATCTTGTAGGTGGAGCCCTGTAGCATTTCCGGTCGATCGACCTTCTCGTGCATATGGACAATATTGTCCTGCTGCTCCCTGGCGGCAGCCTGTTGCCGCTCAAGCTTCTCTTCCTTGTCGATAACCTTGTAACCGACAATTTCTCGATCAATTTTAATTGTCATAACGCAATACTCTCTACTCTCACTATCCGTTGCTTTTTTAGCAAAGCCCCTGATCTACAGGCAGCTGGTGTCATTGCCGCGTAGAGGCTCTACCTGTAATCACATCTATTTACATCCCCGCTCACATCTACAGCCTGCCGTAATAACCTTCCTTCAGGGCATCGAAGAGATTCGCCGCGGTATGAGTTTCACCGTCGTACTCGACTTCCTCATTGCCTTGCAACTCCACTGTGCTGCCATCATCCAGCTTGAACTGATAGGTGGTGTTCTCTAAATCCTTCTCCTTGACCAGCACACCCTGGAAGGCCTCCGGGTTAAAGCGGAAGGTGGTACACCCCTTCAGCCCCTGCTCGTAGGCATAGAGGTAAATATCCTTGAAGTCATCGTAGTCGTATTCCGAGGGCACATTGGCAGTCTTGGAAATGGAGGAGTCAATCCACTTCTGTGCCGCCGCCTGCACGTCGACATGCTGCTTCGGGGAAATATCGTCGGCGCTGATAAAGTACTCGGGTAACTGTAGCGCGGGGTCTTGCGTATCAGGCATCGCATCCGGGTTAATCAATTCCCGATAAGCCAGCAATTCATAGGAAAATACGTTGACTTTCTCCTTGCTCTTTTTGCCCTCTCGAATGACGTTGCGCGAGTAGTGGTGGGCGAAGCTGGGTTCAATGCCATTACTGGCGTTGTTGGCCAGCGATAGCGAAATAGTACCGGTCGGGGCAATCGAACTGTGGTGGGTAAAGCGGCAGCCGTGACGCGCCAACTCATCCACGAGATCGGGGTCGACCGCCGCCACCCCCTGCATATAACGACTATAGCGAGCGAGCAGCACCTTGCCGGGCAGTTGGTCACCGACGCGAATACCGTCCGCGACCATCTCGGGTCGATCCCGCAACATCTCAGCGCTCACCTCAAAAACTTCGTCAAGAATGGGCGCTGCGCCTTTTTCCTGCGCCAGCTCCAAGCCGGTGCGCCAGCCGGTCACCGCCAATTCGCGGCTGATTTGGTCGGTGAACACCAATGACTCCGGGCTGCCATACTTCATGGTCATCAGGGTCATGGTGGTGCCCAGGCCGAGAAATCCCATACCATGACGGCGCTTGCGCGTTATTTCGTCGCGCTGCTGCTGCAGCGGCAGGCCATTAATTTCGACCACATTATCCAGCATGCGGGTGAACACGGCGACCACCTCGCGGAACTCATTCCAATCAAACCAGGCGCCCTCGGTAAAAGGCTCCCGCACAAAACGGGTCAAGTTGATCGACCCCAGCAAACAACTGCCGTAAGGCGGCAGGGGTTGCTCACCACAGGGGTTGGTCGCCCGTATATCCTCACAAAACCAGTTGTTGTTGAACTCATTGACCTTGTCGATCAAGATAAAACCCGGCTCCGCATAATCGTAGGTAGACGCCATAATGACGTTCCACAGCTTGCGGGCGCGAATCGTCCTGGAGACCTTACAGGCGACCAGGCCCTCCTCATTGGCAATATAGTCCCCCTGTTGGGAACAGGCGCGCCAGACCACCTTAGTGGTGTCCTGCATATCGACACCAGCGGCATCATCGCGGCTCATGGGGTAGCCCAACTGCCAATCGCCGTCAGCTTTGACCGCGGCCATAAAGTCATCGGTAATCAGTAGTGACAGATTGAATTGACGCAGGCGGCCATCTTCACGCTTGGCGCGGATAAACTCGATGACATCCGGGTGGCCGATATCGAAAGTCGCCATTTGCGCACCGCGGCGACCTCCAGCCGAGGACACGGTAAAACACATCTTGTCGTAGATATCCATAAAGGACAGGGGGCCGGAGGTATAAGCGCCGGCTCCGGATACATAGGCCCCACGAGGTCGCAGTGTGGAGAACTCATAACCGATACCACAACCGGCCTTGAGGGTTAAACCCGCTTCCAGGTTTTTGCTGAGAATACCGTCCATGGAGTCGGGAATGGTGCCCGACACGGTACAATTAATGGTAGAAGTGGCCGGCTTATGCTGCTGCGCTCCCGCATTAGAGGTGATGCGTCCCGCCGGGATGGCGCCCCGTCGCAAGGCCCAAAGAAACCTGTCAAACCAATGCTCTCGTTGCTCCAGGTCTTGCTCTACATCTGCCAGCGCCCGCGCCACCCGTTGGTAAGTGCCGTCAATATCGAGATCGACCGCCACGCCCTGCTTGTCCTTCAATCGATACTTCTTATCCCAGATATCCTGCGATGCTTCTTGCAGGGCAATATCTATAGTTTGATCCGTTGTTTTATTCCTGGCCTGACCAGGTGTCTTAACCAAATCCAAATGCGCCATATGTTTATCCCGTAGAATCACGTTCAGGTGTTACTTACTCAGGTGTTACTTACTCAAAAAATGGCTTGCAAACAAACCGCCCACACAAAAAGTGTAACACAATATATTGTGGTTAAAAGGCGGATTTTAAAAAAAAAGCACTAGATGTAGTCGTCAGCCAATATTGACAATGGAGGCTTCAGCGGCGCGGGGGGCTAGCGGGTTAGCATGCACTCTCAATACTGCGGCTGGCGTCCCGTGTCGTCCTCAACGGCGCCGAGTGGATTCGAATTGCGCCATACCCGAGATCGCCAGAAATTCGTCGAGCATGCCGAGGCTCAAGCCCCAGATACAGCGACCCTGGTAGAAATAACAAGGCAGCTCCAGGTCAACGCCATCGTGCTGCCAGTCCATGTGCCGCCTATTCGCGGCATCGGCGAGGAATGACAGCGGCACCCAGACAATATCGGCCACCTCATGATTGAGCGCCAACTCCGGACTTCCCTCGAGAGCAAAGACAAAGGGCGTCACCAGCATTGCGCTGGTGCCGCTGCGTAGATGGGTGGAAATATCGGATAGGCGGCCGAGGTATTGACCGCAGGCATCGACGTCGAGGCCGATTTCCTCACGGGTTTCGCGCCTGGCAGCGTCATAACTGTGTGCATCCACAGCATCCATGCGCCCGCCGGGGAAAGCCATGTGCCCGGACCAGGGATCACCCTCTCGCTCCGAGCGCTCGATCATCAAGACCTCGACGCCATCACACTCGCTATTACGCACCAGTAGCGCCACCGAGGAACGCCGCCGGGATCGGCGGTCTGGTGAGCGATACGGTTCAAAGCCTGCCAACTGCTCGCTAATTAATTTCAGGGTATTCATAGCCGGCATTATAACGGAAGAGTCGGCGCCGGGTTTATCCCAACAGCTCGTAGACTTCTTTTACCAGAGCAAGAGCTACCACTCGTCGCCGGCATCGTCGGTCGCCAACTCACACTCCTCGATCAGCAAGTCGATGGAGTCCTGATAGTGCTTATCGGTATCGAGGGCGCTGGCTTTACGCGCCAGTTGCAGGGCGCTGGCGATTTCACCCTTGTCAAACTGCAGCACGCCCAGCACGTAGTAGACCCGCGGACTGCGAGGATCGATCCGCAAGGCCCGCTCTGCCAAGCTGATCGCGCCCTCGACATCACCCTGGTCACGGCGCTGCATTGCCTCACCCAGCAATTGATCGACCGCACTATCAGACGCAGCTGGCGCGGCAACATTCTCAGGCACCGCCGGAGCAGTAGATGCCGGGGTGGTAGACACCGGTGGCAACTGGCTTGCTGGAGGCGCAGTCTTGGTGCTAACCGACTCGTCGCCGCTCCAATCGACGGGCAAACCGCCACACGCGGCAAGCAAGCCGATGCCGCCCAGTACTATAATAAGCCGGTAGTTCATGTTTAATTCCTCTCTTTTAATTAAGTATCCCTGGAAACCACAGCGAAAGCATTAGCTCTCGGCGTCGCTACTTGCCATAGCGCCGCTGCCATCACCTCTTGAACAAGCTCTTTAACCATCCGGATTTTTCGGCCTGGCGTCCACAAGGCGTGCTTTCGGCCGGCGCGGTATCGATCATAAATGGCAGATAGTGAGCGCCGGCACAAGTCGCGCCACTGCGCAGACCACTCAATTCATCGATCCACACAAATTCAATCCCCTCCCCCGCCTCACGTTGCAGTGGCCGGCGAGAATAGTGTCGAAATATATCGCCCCAAACCAGCAGTGCACCGTTGCTACCGGTGAGCGGTGTCACGCTGTTGTCATCCTTGCCCAGCCACGCTACCCCCAGCAAATCACCACTGTAACCCGCGAACCAGCTATCGCGCTGACCATCGGAAGTACCGGTTTTAACCGCCACCGGAAAAGCCTCTGGCAGGTAGCGCCGCAAGCCCCTGGCGGTTCCCCACTCGGCCACTTGCTGCATGGCCGACTGCAACAGGAACACCGCCTGGGGATCCGCCCGCTGATCAACGGCAATATCATACCGCGTCAAGCGCTCGCCTGCACCGCTGGTGACTGCCCGGATCGCCTGCAGAGGCGTATAAAAACCGTCACTGGCGATAGTTTGATAAAACTGCGCAACCTCCAATACGCTGAGGCCCCGAGAGCCCAGCAGCACCGAGGGCACCTCGGGCAACTCTCGCTCCACCCCAAGATCGCGCAGGGTATCCAGTACTGAGCCGACACCCAGCTCCATTCCCAGACTGGCGGTAGCCTGATTATAAGACTTCGCCAGCGCCACAAACAGCGGCACCTGGCCATGACTTTTCTTGTCAAAGTTGCGGGGAGACCAGCTATCGCCATTGGGCAATTTGACCTTCAGGTTCTGGTCCGACAGCGGGCTCGCCAGCGTGTAGCGCTCACTGGCGAGGGCAGTCAGATAGACCGCTGGTTTGACCAGTGAACCGATCGGTCGCAGTGCGTCCAGGGCGCGATTGAAACCCGCATAATGGGCATTGCGGCCACCGACTACCGCCAATACCGAACCGGTTTCCGGCTGACCGATAAGCACCGCTCCTTGTAGTTGCTGCAAACCCTGGTGCCGGGATTCAAGCTCCTCTATAACCCGAACCAGGGCTTGCTCGGCACCCTGCTGTATCGTGGGATCGAGATTGGTAAAAATAATCAGGCCCTCGGAGCTCAAATCCTGCGGCCGGTAGTCCTGCCGCAACTGCCGCCGCACCAGATCCAGGTAGGCCGGGTAGCGGCGGCGGCTGCCGCTATAGCGCTGCCCCACTCCCAGCGGCATGAGCTGGGCGCGCTCGGCCTGGGAACCATCGATATAGCCCTGTTCTCGCAGGGTCGCCAACACCAGGTTGCGGCGCTCGATAGCCCGCTCGGGATGCCGCCAAGGATCGTAATAACTGGGGCCCCGCACCAGCGCTACCAGCAGCGCGAGCTGGTGCAGCGCCAGGTTCTCGATCGGTCGATTAAAATAGTACTGGCTGGCCAGACCAAAACCATGGATAGCACGGGCGCCGTCCTGACCGAGAAATATCTCGTTGAGGTAGCCCTCGAGTATATCCTCCTTGCTATAGTGAAAATCCAGTGACACCGCCATCATCGCTTCGAGCAGTTTGCGGCCCAGGCTGCGCCGCGGCGTGAGATAGTAATTTTTAACCAGTTGCTGGGTTAAGGTGCTGCCCCCCTGCAGGTATTCACCGGCGCGCATATTCACCCAAGCCGCGCGGACTATGGCCAGCGGCGCCACACCGAAGTGTCGGTAAAAATTGCGGTCCTCCATCACTACCAGCATATCCACCAGCGCGGGAGGCACATCATCCAGCTGCACCAGGATGCGATCTTCATTGTGGGCGGGGTAGATACTGCCTATTTGCATGGGCTCCAATCGCAGTAAAGCACTGCCGGAGCGGCTATCGAGGCCGGTTACCGCCGAGCCATTGAATCGAATGCGAGCACTGTCCGCAGCCTCCTGCCCATCCCAGAAGTGAAAACCCCTGGTATAGAGCCGGTAGGCACCCCCCTGCCTGGAATACTCCCCCGGCTGGCTGGCACGAGCCACGGGTCGATACCCCAGTTGCTGCAATTCTTGCTCAAAATCATCGCGTTTGAGCGCCATGCCCTGGTACAACTCGAGGGGACGAGCGTAGACCCGGGCCGGCACTGCCCACTTGCGGGCAGAAAAGGTATAGCGCACCTTGGCGTCGATGTAGACCAGCACGCAAACCAGTAGCAGCAGCGACACGGCAGCGAGTTTAAACAAAAATTTGCGGCGTCCACTGCCACCTTTTTTAGGGGCAGCGCGCTTGCGCGCCTTGCTAGCCTTCTTCTTTGCCATGCTGGCTCCTTCAAGAGCACGTAGGAGCCTGTCGGGTTTAGGGCTGATCTACTGCGGAAAAGCCGCGCAGTATACCGAACTTTTGTAAAATTCCTCACGCCTACTTTAATTCTTGCCGCCAATGCGCATAATGTCGCCATCTATTCGCCGATGAAGCCATGACACTATGAGCAAGAAATATCACATCTACGGTCTGGGCGCCGCCCTGGTCGATACCGAAATCGAAGTCACTGACAGCTTTTTACAACATGCTGACATCGAAAAAGGCCACATGACCCTGGTCGATGAGCAGCGCCAGCACCAGCTATTGGCGCTATTGCAAGACCACCTGGTCGGCAGCAAGCGCGCCAGCGGTGGCTCCGCCGCCAACAGCGTGATCGCGGCCAGCTACTTTGGCGCCCGCGCCTTCTATTCCTGTAAAGTCGCCGACGATGACAACGGCCACTTTTACTTGAGCGACCTGGCAGATGCGGGGGTCGACTCCAACTTCCACAGCTGCAAAGAGAGCGGCATTACCGGAAAGTGCCTGGTAATGATCACCCCCGACGCCGAGCGCACCATGAACACCTTCCTCGGCATCAGTGAAACGCTCTCCCACAACGAACTCAACGAAGAGGCGCTGGCCGATTCTCAGTACCTGTACATGGAGGGCTATCTGGTCACCTCCGACAGCGCCCGCAATGCCGCGATTAACGCCCGCAAACTGGCCCAGCAACATGGTGTCAAGACCGCCATCAGCCTGTCCGACCCCGGCATGGTGGAATTCTTTGCCGAGGGACTGCGGCACATGATTGGCGAAAAAGTCGATTTGCTGTTCTGCAATGAAGATGAGGCACTGGCCTGGACCGGCACCAGTTCCGTGCAACTCGCCGCCGAGGCACTGAAGGCTGACGCCTCCGGCTTTGCCATCACCCTGGGCAGTAAAGGTGCCCTGGTATACGACGGCCAGCGCCTTATAGACATCGACCCCTACCCGGTAACCGCCATCGATACCAATGGCGCGGGTGATATGTTTGCCGGAGCCTTTCTCTATGCCCTATCACACGGCCACGATTATGCCAGCGCCGGCAAGCTCGCATGCCGCAGCGCCGCTGAGCTGGTTTGTCAGTACGGGCCACGCCTACCCGCAGCCAGCCATACCAGCTTACTGAGCGAAGTGTTGCAGGGCTAACCCCTGGACAACAGCGCACGCAAATCGATCAGGCCGGCATTAGCCCGGGAAATATAGGAGGCCATGACCAGCGAGTGATTCGCCACCAAGCCAAAACCGGAGCCGTTGAGAATCATCGGGCTATAGATGGGATCCTGGGTTTGCTCTAATTCCCGGACGATCTGCTGCAAGCTGACCAGGGCATTCTTTTTCCTCAACACCCCCGCAAAATCGATCTCAGCCGCACGCAAATAGTGAATCAATGCCCAGGTGGCGCCCCGGGCCTCATAAAATTCGTTGTCGAGTTCCAACCAGGGGGTTTTTACCACGATGTCACCGGTTCGCGCCGTGGATTGGCTCGCCTCTGCGTCCCCGGCGAGGTCGGTGTCCAACCGGGACTGGCCGACACTGGCGCTCAAACGCTGGGAGAGAGAACCCATACGCGAGGACACCACTTCCAACCACAGGCGAAGATTGTCCGCCCGGGCATAGAACTGGGCATTTGGGTTATCGGCATCGGTGAGTCGCGCCAGATAGGATTGCAATTGGCGGGCCCCCTTCCGATACTCACTCTCAGAAGAGGGTAGCATCCACTTGTTGGCACCGATGTAGAAGTTTGAAACGGCCTCTGCCAGATTCGGATCTTCCTTGGACTGGGATTGGGAACGACTGTAATTATCGCGCATGGCGCTCACCAGGTCCCGCTGCTGGGTCAACACACCGTATTCCCAGCTCGGCATATTGTCCAACCACACTCCCGGCGGCATGATGTCATTTCTGAGATAACCGCCGGGCTTATCCAACAGGGTCTGTGCCACCTTGATGGCTGTTGCGGTGGTCACAGCGCCGGTGATAGGCGCGTCCACGAGAGCGGGAACCATCTCTTCGGCAATTATCTGGACATTGAACATGTCAGGCTCGCGGCTCCAGTACCAACCCAGCGCCAGGCAGACCAGCAAGTAAATCGCCAGTGCGATCAGCAATACCTTGGCGATTCGCCCTCCCCGACTGCTCGCCATACCCTCGCGCAAATCTGTGATCCGGTCCGACATTGATTCTGACGTCATGCATTTCTCCCTGCTGGTTGACTATTCATTCAAA
>CBDUUA010000058.1:0-9226 GCA_965370135.1 uncultured Cellvibrionales bacterium | reverse complement strand
GTGATGCGAGCGAGTGCCTGGCCCATGCGCACGGTACTGCCTGGGGTCAGTGCTTCGAGCCACTCAACGGTGTCCCGGGGAAACAGCAAAATCACGGTAGAGCCCAGCTTGAACCGACCCATTTCCTGCCCGCGATCCAATACCACGGCATCCCGGGGGGTATCGAAACGATGGGTCTTGATCCTGCGCGGAATCGGTGCCTCCTGGCCGGACCAGACGGTGTCGATGCCCGCCACAATCATGGCGCCCACCATCACCGACGCCATCGGTCCCGAGGCAGTGTCGAACACGGATACCAGGCGCTCGTTACGGGCGAATAAGCGTGGCACCCTGGCCACGGTGGTCTGGTTGACCGAGAACAGATCTCCCGGCACATAGACGGTTTGTTGCAGGTTGCCGTCACATGGCATATGAACCCGGTGGTAGTCTTTGGGCGCCAGGTAGATGGTGGCAAAACAGCCGTTGTCAAATTGTGCCGCCAGCGTCGGGTCGCCGCCGAGTAACTCCACCGTGGAATAGCTTTGCCCCTTGGCTTGTAAAATGCGGCCGCTGCGAATGCGGCCAATCTGGCTGATGGCGCCATCGGCGGGGCTGGCGATATAGCCAGGCTCGCAGAGGGTTCGAGCGCCGGGGCGCAAGGGGCGGGTAAAAAAGCTGTTGAAATTCGGGTATTGGCGGGTATCCGTCGGCTGAGCTTCACTCATATCCACCTGGAAGTGCCGCACAAATTGCTGGATAAAAGTGTTTTTTACCCAGCTGACCCGGCACTCGGCAATCCTGCCGACCAGGCGCGATAACAGGTGCTGGGGGACCAGGTACTGAAAAATAATAAAAAGCTGCTTCATGGTGTGGGGCCAGATGATTGGGGAGCAGCCATTTTACGTTTGTGCTTGGGTAAACGCGAATATCAGCTGGAAGCAGTTCCAGTGGCTATGGGTGTGTCGTCGCGGTTGCCCCATTCACTCCAGGAACCGTCATAGCCCTGGATCCGTGGATAGCCCAGTAGTTTAGCCACGAAATAGGTTAAGCCAGAGCGATGGTGGCTCTGGCAATGAGTGACAATGCGTTTGTCCGGGGTCAGGCCACGCTGTGCCAGCATGCTCTCGATTGTGGGCAGGGGCAGCAGCCGCAGGTTGCGGGTCTGGTCCATCAGATCAGTCCACTCCAGATGGGCGGCGCCGGGAATATGGCCGCCGCGCTGGGCCAGGATTCGGGTGCCGGCATATTCTTCCGCAGAGCGGGCATCCCATATCCCCAGCTGGCTATCTCCGAGTCGCGACAGAATGTCCTGCAGCTGGGCAATCGGGTCGGACTCGATAGCTGCGATGGCATAATCGGAAGGCGTCGCTGTCGTCATGGCTTGCGTCACGGGGTGGCCCTCACGAATCCAGGCGACCAGGCCCCCGTTCAGCAGTGAATAGCGCTGGTGACCGATGCAGTCCAGGGTCCAGATCAAGCGTCCCGCCCAACCACCGCCCTCGTCATCGGCGGCCACTACGTGGTGATCCGGGCGCAGACCGAGTCCCGCGAACAGCTCCGACAAGGCCTGCAGATCCGGCAGTTTGCCGCTTGCGGGCTTGATACCACATTGCAGGCTAGCCGGGGCCAGGTGTACTGAACCCGGAATATGAGCTTGCTGGAAGTGTTGCTCGCTACTGCAATCGATAAGCAGTAGCGAGTCATCATGCAGTCTTGGCAGTAATTGATCGGGCTCTAGTAACAATGGTAGTGACATCGGTGCTCTCCTCGGCTCGGCCCGGATTGTAGGACAATCTAAAGCCTCTTGTCAGGGAGTTTCGATGGACTGCACCAGATGGTGATAGCTGTCGTAACGGCGCTGGCTGATGGCGCCCTCGGCCAGCGCCTGGTCGAGGGCACAACCGGGATCGCCGCGGTGACGGCAGTCCCGGAATTTGCAATGGCCGAGGAAGGGATGAAACTCGCGATAACCCCGGCTGATGCCCTCTCGATCCAGGTGCCACAGGCCGAAATCCCGAATGCCGGGTGAATCGATTAGCTTGCCGCCGCCGGGGAAGTGGAATAGTCGGGCAGTGGTGGTGGTGTGGCGGCCCTTGCCGGTGGCTGCGGACATCTCGCCCACCCGGATGTTGGCCTCGGGTAGCAGGGTGTTGATCAGGGACGATTTGCCCACCCCGGATTGGCCGACGAAGACACTGGTATGTCCTGCCAATAACTGTCGCAACTGCTGTAGTCCGGTATTCTGGAGGCTGGAGGCGCTGATCACGGGATAGCCGATATCCCTATAAACTTGCAGCAGCTCGTCGATGGCGCCACGGTTGTCCCCGGTGATCAAATCCTGTTTGTTGAGCAGTAGTATCGGCGCGATGGCCTGGTTTTCAGCGGCGACCAGATAGCGGTCGATCAAATAGGCATGGGGCTGGGGTTGGGGCGCGATGACCACGATGATGTAATCGATATTGGCCGCTATCGGTTTGAGTTCGCCGCTGCTATCCGGGCGGCATAGCTCACTGTGCCGGTCGAATTGCGCCACTACCACGCCGGACGACTGACCGGGCCGCCAGGCGACGACATCGCCAGTGACCAGTCTATCCAGATTGGCTCGCAGGTGGGCGCGCTGGCAGCTTCCCTGCAACTCACCTTCCAGCGCTTCGATCTCAAGCTGTCCACCGTAGTGTGCAATCACCAGGCCTTTTTGTTCCGGGCCCAGTTCCCCCTCCGCCAGTTGCTGCTCGAGCTGTTCGGCCTTTTTGTCTGCCCGCTGAGTGCGCTCTTGCTGAATCTTGTTGATGCGCCAGTTCTGGCGGCGGGTCAATCGACGTTTAGCCATGGTGCTCCGGTGTTTTAGTGATGGCGCATATTATCCTGGATTCCGCAGTTGGACGCTCAATTTCTAGCCAAGGTGCTTAATATAACGGGAAAAATTCAACTTTGTGCGTTCACTTCTTGGGTGAATGGCAATGCGCTGCATAGTTTCCCGATAATTCCATGCCCAACTGCGGAGTCTAGGATTATGAGAGCAGTTGCCGCGTAAAGCCAATTTGAGCGATGCCGCGCTTGTGGTAAGGTGGCGCAAAAATTTGGAGGGGACGCAGGATATGCTCGCGGATAGCAATTTAGTATGGATCGACCTGGAAATGACCGGCCTCGACCCCGATAGTGATGTCATCATCGAAATTGCCACCATTGTCACCGATGCCCAGCTCAATGTGTTGGCGGAGGGGCCGATGATGGCGATTCACCAGAGCGATGCCACGCTTGCGGGCATGGACGAATGGAACACCCGGCAGCACGGTCAGTCCGGCCTCTGTGAGCGGGTGCGGCGCAGCGATTGCAGTGCCGCAGCGGCAGCGAGCCGCACCATCGACTTTCTCAGCCAGTATGTTGCCGCGGGCAAGTCCCCCATGTGTGGCAATAGTATTTGCCAGGATCGCCGCTTTATGGTGCGTTATATGCCCGAGCTGGAGCGCTACTTTCACTATCGAAACCTTGATGTCAGCACCATCAAGGAGTTGGTGCAACGCTGGCAGCCAGGCTTGATGGCCGGTTTTACCAAGCAGTCAAAGCATCTGGCGCTACAGGATATCCATGATTCCATCGCCGAGTTGAGCTACTACCGGCAGACGGTGTTCAAGATTTAACAGCGGCGCGTTTTAATTCCTGCTGTTGCAGGGCCCAGAGTATGTGCACCTCAACCAGCTCGGAAGCGGCTTCCAGCGCGGTATTCAAGGCGCTGCAAATGGCTTCGTCGTGGGGCGCATTGCCCAGCGCGATGGCGATATTGCGCTGCCAGCACTGATAGCCAATGCGGCGAATGGCGGAGCCCTCGGTCGCGCTCAGAAACTCTGCCTCGGTCCAGCTAAACAGGCTGAGTAAATCGATGTCGTCGAGCTGGTGTCGGGGTGCGAAGTCCGGGCACTCGGTTTTTCGGGCAAAGCGATTCCAGGGGCAGACCAGTTGGCAATCGTCGCAACCGAAAATGCGGTTGCCCATGAGCGGGCGTAGCTCCTCGTCGATGATACCGCGATATTCGATGGTCAAGTAGGATATACAGCGCCGCGCATCGAGTTGGTAGGGGCCGGTAAAGGCGCCGCTTGGGCAGATATCCAGGCAGGCGCGGCAGCTGCCGCAATGTTCCCGCGGATAGGGTTCGCTTAGCGGCAGCGGCAGGTCGGTGTAAATCTCCCCCAGAAAAAACCAGGAGCCGCCATCGCGACTGATGAGCATGGTGTTTTTGCCGATCCAACCCTGGCCGGCTTTTTCCGCGTAGGCGCGCTCGAGTACCGGGGCGCTGTCGACGAAGGCGCGATAGTGGCCCCCTGCGGCTTGTTCGATACGCCCCGCCAATCGCGCCAATCGCTTGCGCATCAGTTTGTGGTAGTCCCGGCCCAGGGCGTAGCGGGCAATATAGGCCTTGTGCCCCTGCTCGAGTAAGGCCATGGGCTCGGCGCTGTCGGGCAGGTAGTCCATCAGTACCGTGAGTACCCGGCGCGCACCGGGCAGCAGTTGATCGGGATTTTGGCGCAGACTCTGGTGCTTGCGCATATAGCCCATATCACCGTGATAACCGAGATCCAGCCACTGGTCCAAATGTTGAGCGTGTTGCCCGGGATCAGCGTCACTGATGGCGAGTCGCCGAAAGCCATATTCTGATGCCCACTCGGGAATGAGCCGGGCGAGACGGTCCATATCCGGGGGCTCGCTGGTTTTGCCGGTTTCGCTCATCGCATCGGGGGCTCAGCATTGCGTATAATGGCGCTAGTCTACCAGACCTGCAATCCTTCAGAGAGCCGCTTGTTATGAGCCAGATTGAATCACCAGCGCTACCCCGCCAGTTGTATTGTGCTGCGAAAGTTCGGCAGCTGGACGGTATCGCCATCCAGCAACACGGCATCCCGGGATTTGAGTTGATGCGTCGAGCTGGCCGTGCGGCCTTTGAACTACTGCGCTCCAAGTGGCCCGCAGCACGTTGCATCGCGGTTTTCTGTGGCGCCGGCAATAATGGCGGCGACGGTTATATTGTTGCCGCGCGGGCAGCGCAGTTGGGTCTCGATGTGCGCCTCTATATGCTGGTCGCTGCCGAGCGCTTGCAGGGTGACGCCCGCACCGCCTACCTGCGGGCGGTGGAGGCGGGAGTGAATCCGCAGGGGTGGCATGGCGCCGATTTTGCCGGTATCGATGTCATCGTCGACGGTCTTTTGGGCACTGGTATCAGCGGTGCGGTACGCGAGAATTATCAGCGGGTGATCGATGCCATCAACCAAGCCGGGGTGCCGGTATTGGCGCTGGATATTCCCTCCGGCTTGTGCAGCGATACCGGCGCCATACTCGGTGACGCGGTGACCGCAGCCTGTACCATCTCGTTTATTGGCTTGAAACAGGGCTTATTGACCGGTGAGGGGCGGGCTTGCAGCGGCGAACTTCACTTCCATGACCTTGGTGTGCCGGCGGACGTGTTGCGCTCGGTCGCGGCGGATAGTTGGCGGCTGGATAAGCAGGACTTGCAACGCTGCCTGGCTCCACGGTCGCGGGTTGCCCATAAGGGTCGCTACGGCCATGTTCTGGTGATTGGCGGCGATTACGGTATGGGGGGCGCAGCAGCCCTTGCTGCTCGCGCCGCCGGTCGCAGTGGCGCAGGCCTGGTGTCTCTGGCCACCCGGCCAGAGCATATTCCGGGAGTAATGGCCCAGGCGCCGGAGGTGATGAGCTACGGTGTCAATTCGGGGCAGGAGCTGGAACCGCTACTACAGCGTCCCTCTGTCATCGTCATTGGCCCCGGTTTAGGGCGCCAGCCCTGGGGTGAGCAAATGTTGCAAAAAGCATGGGCGGCGGGTGTGCCACTGGTGGTCGATGCCGATGCCCTCAATATCATTAGCGAGAGCCGGGTGGTGGGGGATGCGCGGCGGCAGGACTGGGTTATCACGCCCCACCCGGGGGAGGCGGCGCGCTTGCTGGGGCGGGCGCCAAAGGAGCTACAGCATGATCGCTTTACCGCTGTTCGAGAGCTGCAGTCCGAGTTTGGCGGCGCCGTCGTGCTCAAGGGCTCGGGCACGCTGATCGCCGATGGTAGCGGTGCGCCGGCGCTGTGCCCCTATGGCAACCCGGGTATGGCCAGCGGCGGCATGGGCGATGTGCTGAGTGGTGTTGTCGGTGGTCTGCTGGCCCAGGGTTTGGCTATCGGCGACAGTGCCCGTCTGGCGGTATTGGTACACGCCATGGCGGCGGATATGGCGGCGGCATCGGGGGGTGAGCGGGGCCTGTTGGCCAGTGATTTATTGCCCTGGATTCGGCGCCTGGTTAATAGCTGATGAGTGAGCAGTCACGGCCGCACTATCTGGCAGACGAAGCGGCGATGCTGGCATTTGCCGCCGATTGCGCTCCGCTTTTTGCCGGCGGTGGGGTCGTCTACCTGCAGGGTAATCTCGGCATGGGTAAAACCACTTTTGTCCGCGGTCTGCTGCGGGCTCTGGGTTATCGGGGGCCGGTCAAGAGTCCCACCTATACCCTGCTCGAACCTTATTTGCTGCCCTCTGTGGCGGTCTACCATTTCGATCTGTATCGCCTGTCGGATGCTGAAGAGATGGAGTACCTGGGAGCCAGGGAGTATTTTGCCGGCGATAATCTCTGCCTGCTCGAATGGCCTGAGCGGGGCGAGGGCTGGCTGCCGCCGCCGGATTTGCGGATTACTATTGCCTGCAGTGGCAGCGGCCGGGAAATTAACCTCGAGGCGTTATCAACTCGAGCTAAACAGCGCCTCAATAGCTTGCACAATTGAAGTATTAGTGTAATATTCCCGAGTAAACCTCTAATAATTAAGGGTATTTAGGGCGAGTATTCTTGTGTTCATCCTTGTATTCATTGTTGTATTCATTGTTGAATGAATTGTTGCACTACTTATTATTGGGCCATGTGAACCGTTATGGGTCGATTCTGTCAAATAGCCAGCACTTGCTTACTTGTGTTGGCCTCTCTCTCGCCCCCTTTTATAGCGGCGGCCGAGGTGCAAGGCATGCGCCTGTCTCGCACATCGAATTACACTCGCCTGGTTCTCGACCTGAGTGGGCCGGTTAAGCACAAGATTATTACCCTGCAAAACCCCTCGCGGCTGGTAATCGATATTCCCGACACCGCGCTGCTGACTTCGCTCACCGAGGCATCCCTGGCTGGAACTGGTATTAAGCATATACGCAGTGGTGTGCGTGACGGCGATGACCTGCGCATCGTGCTGGATATGCAGGGTGACGCCAAGCCGCGAAGTTTTCTGCTGGGAAAAAACGGCGCCAAAAAAGATCGCCTGGTCATTGATCTCTACGGCAGTAGCCGCGGCAGCGGGCCGGTTGTGCGCTCCTTGCCCGCCGCCGGCAACAAGCGGGATATCGTGATCGCTATCGATGCCGGTCACGGCGGCAAGGATCCTGGCGCCCTGGGGCCCAAGCGCTTGCGGGAGAAAGATGTGGTGCTCAGCATCGCCAGGCAACTGGAGTCCCGCCTGCGGGCAGCCGGGGGTTATCGGCCGGTGATGGTGCGCGTTGGCGATCAAAAAATCGGCCTGGATGAACGTAGGAAGATCGCTAGAAGTAAGCGCGCAGACCTGTTTGTATCCATTCATGCCGATGCTTTCAGCAATGCCAAAGTCAGTGGTAGTTCGGTATACGCGCTGTCACAGCGGGGTGCAACGTCAACTACCGCACGGTTTTTGGCCAACAGCGAAAATGGCGCCGACCAGATTGGTGGCATTCAGTTGCACGATAAAGACGATGTGTTGGCCGGGGTGCTGTTTGATCTTTCGATGACGGCCAATCTCGATGCCAGTTTGTCGGTTGGCAATTACGTGCTGCAGTCGATGGCCAAACTATCCCACTTGCACAAGCGCACGGTGGAACAGGCCAATTTTGTGGTGTTGCGCTCACCGGATATTCCATCGATCCTGGTCGAAACCGGCTTTATTTCCAACCCCCGGGAGGCCCGTAAACTCAGCACCAGGGATTATCAGAGCAAGATGGCCGCGGCGATTTATAAGGGACTGACTCGTTATTTCGAGTCGAATCCACCCGCGGGGACGCTGGTCGCGTGGCGACAGCACAACCGCGGTTTGGCGCGTCACTATGTGGTGTCGCGGGGTGATACCCTCGGGGAAATTGCCCAGCGCTACAAGGTGAGTTTGAATAGTCTGCGTCGAAGTAACGGTCTCAAGAGCAATAATATCCGCATTGGTCAAAAGCTGCAGATACCAACCACCTGAGCGCGGGCGTATTTTCGGCGGCCCCGGGTTCATTCCCGGCTGGCTTTGGGTTAATCTCTCGCTTCAAGCTAAGCCGCCGCTGCCCTCGCAGCCATGATCAACCAGCAAGCGTCCTGTTGCCGAGCCAATGTCACCGATTAAAACGTCACGTATTAAACTGTTATCTACGCAACTGGCCAACCAGATCGCCGCTGGCGAAGTTGTGGAACGCCCGGCTTCCGTGGTGAAAGAGCTACTGGAGAACAGCCTGGACGCGGGAGCCGGCAAAGTGGACATTGACCTGGAGGGTGGCGGTGCGCGCCTGATCAGGGTGCGGGATGACGGTAGCGGTATTGCCATCGAGGATCTGCCGCTGGCCCTGAGTCGCCACGCCACCAGTAAAATTGCCGCGATCGATGATCTGGAGACCGTCGGCACCCTCGGTTTTCGGGGTGAAGCGCTGGCCAGTATCGCCTCGGTGTCTCGCCTGAGCCTGACGAGTAATGCCGGCAGTGGCGCCGCCGGCACCTGTATCAGCGTGTCGGGGCAGCCCGAGGAGGTCGAGCTGAAGCCTGCCGCCCACCCGCGAGGTAGCACGGTCGAGATCAGGGATCTGTTCTTTAACACCCCGGCCCGGCGCAAATTTCTTCGCACCGAGAAGACCGAATTTGATCATGCCCAGGAGGTGGTTAAGCGCCAGGCCCTCAGCCGACCCGATGTGAGCTTTGAATTGCGTCACAATGGGCGCGTCATACACGCCTTGCGCGGCGCCGATACCCTGGCCGGGGAGCAGCGGCGGGTGGCCCAGATCTGTGGTCCCGCCTTTATGGAGCATGCACTGCGCATCGAACAACAAGCGGTAGGCTTGAACCTGACCGGTTGGGTGGCGCTACCGACCTTTTCCAGGGCGCAGGCCGATGTGCAATATTTTTTCGTCAATGGGCGGGTCGTTCGGGACAAGCTGGTGACCCATGCTATTCGGCAGGCCTATCGCGATGTGCTGTACCACGGTCGCCATCCCGCCTA
>CBDUUA010000057.1:0-9317 GCA_965370135.1 uncultured Cellvibrionales bacterium | reverse complement strand
CATTCTTGCCTTCATTCTTGCCTTCATTATAGTTATAAGCCTGCTGGTGCTTGGTACCGGCTGCTCTAATTTGGCCGGTCCCGAGTATGAGCGGCCGGAGGTCGCCGAGAAAACCAATTGGTCAGAACTGGAAGGCAGACAGCTCGAGGGTAGTGACATTGTCCGCATGGACTGGTGGACTGCCTTCGGCGATCCCTACCTGGATGAACTGATACAAACTGCCCTGAGCGATGGCCTGGATTTAAGAATCGCCTTCCTGCGCCTGGAGAAAGCCGGCATCACCCTGCAGAGGCAGCGCTTTCCCCTCACACCCGAAATCAAAGGGGGCCCTACCGCCAGCTATCGCCGCGGCAAACCGGAAGACGGCGACATATTTTCACAGCAGAACGCCGAAGCCTTCGGCATCGACCTCAGTTGGGAAATCGACATCTGGGGAAAAGTACGCAAAGGGGTATTGGCCGCGGAAGCCACCTACAAAGCGACAGAGATGGACTGGCGAGGTGTTTATCTGACACTGGTAACATCGGTGTCTGACCTGTACTTCCAAATCCGCCAATTTGATGAGCAGATTACCCAGCAAGAAGCCGCAGTGGCGCAAAGTAACGTTCTATTGGGCATCTGGCAGCAGCAGTACCAGGAAGGCCTGGTGGCAGAAACCAAGATCCTGAACCAACAATCCGAGATCAGCAGCCGCAAGCAACAGCTACTCGAACTCCAACGATCCCGTGTAGAGGCTGAGTTGAAGCTTGCTACGCTGCTTGGTCAACCCGCGGGAACCTTGTCGGTACCCTCCGCATCTCTCAGGAATACAGTCCACCTCATTCCCGAGCCAAACGTACTGCCGGGTGAGTTGATGACGCGTCGCCCCGACATCTTGCGCGCAGAGTACGACGTACTATCAGGCTATAATTTGTTAGGCAAAGCCAGGCTGGAGAGGCTCCCCTCACTGTCACTGACCGGCTCAGCGGGAACCGGAGACGGAATTGCTCCGCTGGTAGCCCGTTGGAACTATGCATTTCTGCTCGATTGGACCTCCTTCCTGGACCGCAACAAAAAAATTGCCGTAAAGGAGAGTGAAGCCGATTTGCAGATACTCACCGAAAACTATCGCAAGACAGTGCTGGCGGCATTCCAGGAGGTCGAGATCGCCCTGTTGAACCTTAATATTCGGCACTTGCAACTGAAAGAACTTGAAAGCCAGGTGGCTACCCTCGAGATCGTGAACAAAGTCCAGAAGGCACAGCTGCGGGAGGGGTTTGTTTCCCAGCTCGAGGTATTTGATACTGAGCGAACACTCCTCGATGCACAGCAAAACATCTTGTCAAATTACCGGACCTTGCTCTCAGATACCCTGGTACTTTACAAAGCTGTCGGCGGTGGATGGCCGGTCGAGACAGTCTCGGATATTCTTTGATTTGCTTTGGCACAAGACCCCGGTATTCAGTGCCCCACTAAGCAATAAAAGCAACAATAAAACTTGACGGACCAGGTAATGCCAAGCCTAAACATTCATCTTGAACCTGTCTCCAATCCCGGCCTGGATACTATTCCAATCGATGGCCCCCTATTCCCCATCGGTCGAGCGGAACCGTTTTTCGCGTCCTTACCCAATGAAGTCAGCGCAAAACTATCCAGGCGCCACGCAAGAATTTTCCAGGAACAGGGCAAAGTCTACCTCACAGACCTCGATAGCCGCAATGGCACCACGCTCAATGGAAAATACCTGAAGGGAGGCCGCCCGGAAGTACTGAGGGACGGCGACCTGATCGAATTCGCTGGCGACTTGTGTTATCGAATCAATCTCGATGATCTGGCGGCAAATACGCAGGCAGAGCAAAGTGGCGCAATTAGCCCGCAGTTAATATTGAAGCCTGCCAAGCCGAACAGTGGACTGGACGTTATCGTCGTCAATCAATTTCCATTCCTGATCGCCCGCAAGAGCAGCCTGTTCGAACGCTATAGCGAAACCTTATCGAAACAAAAGGCGAAACAAGTGGAACAGATTTCACGCCGCCACGCTGTCGTCACATTGCGAGATGAGAATTTCTATATTGAAGATCTCGGCAGTAAGAACGGCACTGAGGTCAATGGCCAGGCGCTGGGTGAACATTCCAGACAAATCTTCGATGGCGACACCCTGGCTTTCGGCGGCAAGCATTTCGTTTACAGCGCAGTAATTCCAGCAACGGATAAAACCGCACCGGAGTCCGAAACGGTCATTGTGGCGGCAGAATATCCTCGCAGCGATAGCACTGCCATTCCAGTCGAGGCATCCCCAAGCTCATCGACTGCGGAGCGCACCATGTTCGTGGATTCACCCTCGTCATTTCTCGATATTTTCTGCACCGATGATGAAGAAGATGAACAAGAGCCTCAGCCCGGAGCTAACAAGGAAGGCGTAGCCGAACCACAAGACAGAATCAAGACAAGCGAATCACCGGGCAAATTCGGCCTGTTACAACGGCATGCGAAAGAGATCGGCAGGGCCTTCAGGGGAGAAACGGAAGTCGGCGCTCGAATTTCGAAGCGGGCCACTATTGGCATCGCCGTTTCAGCCATAGCCATTTTGTTAGTCCTTTTATACCCTTCCGATGTAAAAGAAATCAAGAAGCTGTCAGCACGGGGGCACTACACCCAAAGTGTGCAACTCGCCAATCGCTATTTATCAAAACACCCGCAGGATACCGATATCCAACTGCTGGCGACAAAATCACTCATCAATTCGGTGGTACCCGATTGGCTTGCCTACCTGCATAACGACGATTATGGCGCAGCCTCTGAATTGCTAAAAGCCAGGCAGACTGAGTTCCCCAACATCGCGCCCGGCATCGAATACCTTGGATTATTGAGGTGGGTCGGTGAGCTGCAACAATTCAGCTTCGAAAGCGGAGGCATTGGCGGGCCAATCGACATATTCAATGATGAATTAAAAATGAAAGACTTGTTGAGCGAATGGAATCGCAGACCAAACAGACACCGGCAAATATTAGCCCAGGTGTCGGCCATTACCCCTCAATTCGAACCCCTGCAGAAAAAGACCCTGAGTCAGGTTCGGCAGCTTCGACATAGCTACTCACTCTATGGCAATGCCATCGATGCACTTTCCAGCGCTGCTATCAATGGTATTGCAAGTGGCAACATGGAATATCTGTTAGCAGAAATAGATGACTCCAGAAAGAACTACCCAAGGCTTTCCGGGCTCGATGCCTTGAGAACCGACGCAGTAAGTTACCAAACCAGCCTGGATCTACTGAATGAAGAAGATCTCGGGATTCTCATAGAAATGCAGCGCAAGCTGCAATTCGAAACAAGCCTGTTCCAAATCAATGCCGAACCCTTGATATCGAAACGCCTTCCCGATGCGCAGATGACAAACGAATATGAACGAGCACTGGGTGCATGGAAGAGTGGCGAAGCGGGCCAGGCTATCGAAATACTGGGCGAGCTTGAACCCAATAGCCACTGGTCAAGCCAGGTAAATGGTCAGATTGAGCGCTTCCAGGCTATCGAATTGGCATTTATCGATCTCACCCTGAGTAAGGATAAGCCCGCATACCAGGACAAGCTTCTCGCTTTCAGAAAATCCCTGAAACCGGCGGAAGATTCGTACTATACAGAGGCGACAAATGCAGACTTTGATCAACTCAGAGAGTCACTGATAGTCAACTTAAAAAAACGATATGAGGCCGCCAAAAAACAGTGGGGCAAATATCGACAGGCAGGGGGAATCAGTAGCGTAATGCGCATTGAAGATCCCATTTCACGCAAGTATAAGGTGCAGGCCAAGCGACTAATGTCAGCGTTTGCAGATATTTCAACGGTTGTCGGCGGTTATGAACTTCTTCAGACGGTGCCTCCCATGGAGATACCGACCCTTGACAGCGCCGTCCTGCAAGAGATCAGCAGACAGCGCAGCTGGATAAATAACCTCGAGGTCGTGCTCAATGAGCAATTATTAAGATCCAAACTTGAATTACTGCCTTACCCACTACTTACCCACTAGAGGAGTAATACTGGAGGAATAATAATGAGCCCTCGTTACTATAAATCAAAGAGTCGCCTCGGCGACCTGATTGATAACTTGCTTGATAACTACAGCGCGGAAGGAATATCAGTGCTGGCAGCAGAACCATCAAGAATGATGCGCGCCATTATTCTGGTGCTTCTCGCCCTGTTGGCCAGCGCGGCTATTTGGTCGTTTATCGGCAAAGCCGACGTTCTGGTAAAAGCCAGGGGATCGATCTCGCCGGAGGGAAAACAGTATAAAGTTCAAACACCGATGAAGGGTGAACTCGTCGATATCTACGTAGCGGAGGGCATGCCTGTTATAGAGGGCGATATTCTCGCACGGGTCTTTTCCCCCAATGCCATCGGTGTTGCGGCAGCCGCCGAGACTGCCAGGGGTTTGTATGATAAAGCCAAAAGGGCTTACGAAGATTTTCCGGCACAGAAAAAGCTCAGGGAAAGAGAATATGCAATACTGAAAAGTAAGCTCAAAGCCGATCGACTCACCCAGCAAAAACTGGAGGCAGAATCGATTGCCCAACTGGGTGAAGAACAAGCACTGAAACTACAAAAGGCCCGCAATAAACTCGCGAAGGCCGATGACGCCAGAACCCACGCCAAGTCTGTACTGGATTCCCATGTGCGACTATTCAATTCCCCGGGAGGTGGCGGAATATCCCGGCAGAAGGTCACGGAAAAGCGCAATGACTTCAAAACCAAACAACTCGATTATCAACTGGCACTGGCGGAGATAGGCGAATTTGAAGTTGGACTCAGTAAGCAATACACCAAAAAGAGGGCCGATATTCAGAAAAATGCCTTTCGATTATTGAGTCTTCAAGCGCAATACGACAATACTCAGCTGCAACTTGCAAAGGACGAAAAGGCCCTTGAAACCGAACTGCGCATTAGTAGAGCGACCTATCTATCCAGTTCGAGTGTAACTTTCGACGATATCGATGAAGACAACAACTTGCGCTTGAGAGCACCGATGGATGGCATAGTAATAAAAATGCTGATTGAGCAAACGGGAATCAACATCGAAGATAAAGCACCCATTCTCATACTGGCGCCCGAGGATTCCAGAAAAATACTGGAAGTTTTAATTGTTGAGAGCGACCGGGGATTTCTTCGTGTCGGCATGAAGGTCAAAGTCAAGATTGATGCATTTTCTTATCAACGATACGGCCTGATACACGGAGAGCTGGAGTATATCTCACCGGGTACTTTCACCGACCCCCAGTCAAAAAATGCGTACTACACTGCGCGGGTGGGACTGGATAAAGATTACTTTACGATCAATGGTGAAAAAACGTCGATACGCTATGGGATGAAAGCAGAAGCGGAGATCACCGTGCGCAAAAGAAGAATCATTGACCTGGTACTGGACCCAATAAGAAATATTGCCGGCTAGTAAGGGGCGAGAGTCAACACGAATTTTTTATTGGCCTTTTCATCGGCCTTTTTATCGGCTTTTTCATCGACTTTTTTATCGACAATAATACAACAGCCCGGTCGAAAGCTTTTAGCAGAGGATGAGTCTATGAGCGAGGGAACATCAGCATCGCAAAATTCAACCGCCGACTGTCTCGGCTCCATTGAGCTTTTCTCTGCTTTTTCGCAGGATGAACTCAATCAACTCGCTGCACAGGCGGAGGCGCGACAGTTTGTCTTTGGCGATACGATTTTCGAGCACGGCGATAAAAGCGCAGGTCTCTATGTCATCCGCAAAGGCACTGTGCGGCTTTTTTCATCGGAAAACGGCAAGGAGAGTAGCCTGGGTGTGCGCAAGGACGGCGATATCCTCGACGAACTGGGAGCCTTGCGGGATCACACGCAGGAATACTCGGTCAGGGCATCTGCCAAGACTGAACTACTATTTATTCCCAGGGCAGCATTTCGCAGTATCCTGGAGAAAAACAAGGCTGCGACCCACTTTATCACCAATTATGCGGCTATTCGTATGGCCGGAGGTATTGTCAATCGCCTATTCGACTTGAAGGGAAAAGTCGCGCACAGCGAACTTGAGCAGTACGTAAGTAGCGTCGGCGTAAAGCGCATATCAGCCGGTAAAACGGTGCTGGAACAAGATTCCCAGGAAGACCGTCGCCTCTACATTATCCACCAGGGTAAAGTGAAGCTGGTTCGTGTAGAAGACGACATCGAGTACCCTATTGCCAGCTTGACCCGTGGTGACTCCTTTGGCGAACTGGCAGCATTGCACGATGCGGGCCAGTTTGCATCGGCGATTGCACAAACGGATACTATTCTACTCGTCATACCCGAAAACACATTGAGCTTTGTTCTGGAGCGCAACAAGCAAGCCCTGGAATCCCTGGAAAAGAAAATTGAACAGGCCGAGAGGGAAACCGCCAGACAAAAAAAATTGGCGGAGCGCAGGAAGCGCCCTTTTTCCATTGATTTAATCTCCAAACCAGGTGTGGGCGAAAAAGTAATACGCCGATTCCCACTGATCGAACAAGCGGAGGAAACGGATTGTGGCGCTGCTTGCCTGGCAATGATATGCAAGCACTTTGGCATATCCATGACACTGGGCAAATTGAGGGACATGGCTAACGTTACCACCGAGGGCGCCACTCTCGATAGCCTGGCGAAGGTTGGCGAGTCACTGGGTTTCAGTGCCCGCGGCGTACAATGCACCTTCAACTCACTGCAAGGCTTCGATTTACCTTTCATTGCCCACTGGGAAGGTTATCACTACATCATTGTCTATGGGGTATCTAAACGTAATGTTTGGGTAGCAGATCCCGCCAGGGGTTTCGCCAAGATGACCGTGGAGGAATTTGAAAAGGGCTGGAGCGGCACTTGCCTGCTATTCTCTCCCGGCCAGGAGTTCAGGGCGCAAGCGGCGTCCGCGTCGCCCTGGGCGCGCTTTGCCACTTACCTGTCCCCCTTCAAGGGTGTATTGGGATACCTAATACTGGCCACCATTATTATCGAATTGCTGGGCGTTGCGCCGCCTATCATCATGCAGAATATACTTGACCGCGTGGTGGTGCATCAAAGCGTCAGCTTGCTCAATGTGTTGATTGTCGGCTTAATCATCGCCAGCATATTTACCAATATTACCTCCGCGATTCGAAGCATGCTCTCGGCATTTTTATTGCGCAAGCTCGACTTCACTATGATCTCCCAGTTTTTCCAACACGTTCTATCCCTGCCACTCGGCTTTTTCGATTCGCGTCGCACCGGCGACATTTTTGCACGCTTCCAGGAAAACATGACGGTGCGCGATTTTATGACGGAGGCGACCATCAGCACACTGCTCAACGTACTGATGATGTTCATCTATTTTATCGTGCTGTTTATGTATAACGTGAAAATGACGCTGTTGCTGATCGCGTTTATCATTCCCATTGCCCTATTTACCGTGCTGATCACCCCGAAAATGAAGGACTATGCACGGCAAGCGTTCGAAGCCTCAACCGACGCCGAATCTGTACTCATGGAAACAATAAGCGGCGCAGAAACCATTAAGGCGATGGGTATCGAGCGTGCAATGCGCATGCGCTGGGAAAAGAAATACGTAAAGTCACTGGAAGTACAGTACAACGCCCAGCGTTTTGATACCTACGCCGGCTTTATCAGTGCACTTCTCAGCAGCGCGGCAACCATAGCTATTCTATGGGTCGGCGCTAACCTGGTGATCAGCAGCCAGCTGACCATTGGTCAATTGATGGCGTTCAATATGCTGATGGGAAGTGCAATGTCTCCGGTAATGGCGCTTATCGGCATGTGGGACGAGTTACAGGAGACCGCTGTCGCCATGGAGAGACTGGGGGATGTGCTCGATGTAACGCCGGAACAGGATCCAAAAGAATCCGAATCGAGAATACTGCTGCCCGACCTCAAGGGCCATATCAGATTCGACCATGTCTATTATCGCTATGGCGGGAAAGAAACACCCTATGTACTTGAAAATATCAGCCTGGATATCGAACCGGGGCAGATGATAGCGATTGTCGGACAAAGTGGCTCAGGAAAGACCACCCTGGCAAAACTTATCGTCGGGTTTTATCCGCCGACGGAAGGACATATCTACGTGGATGACTACGACATCAAGCTGGTGGACATGCAGTATTTTCGATCCCAGCTGGGCTACGTTATGCAGGGCAATCTGCTGTTTTCCGGCTCGGTCACAGAAAATATCGCCGCAGGAGATGAAAATTCCGATCAGCGACGTGTGGTTGAGGCCGCAAAATTGGCCGACGCTCATGGCTTCATCAGTGCTATGCCCCTTGGCTACGAGCAGACCATTGGTGAACGCGGCACAGGCCTGTCAGGGGGGCAAATTCAAAGAATTTGTATCGCTCGCGCGCTCTACCATGACCCCAAGGTACTGATACTGGACGAAGCCACGTCCGCACTCGACACCCAATCTGAAAGCAATATTCTCGAAAACATGCAGAATGTTTTGAAAGATCGAACCTCTGTGGTCATTGCCCATCGCCTCAGTACCATAATGAGAGCAGACAAAATCCTGGTGTTATACGAAGGCAATATCGTCGAGGAAGGAAGCCACCAGGAACTACTGGCTCGCCAGGGAATGTACCATCAACTCGTTCACCGTCAGGTGGCGGAGCAAAGTTGAATAAAAGTTGAATATCAGCACAACTTACCAAGTGGCTGGCTTGATACCAGATGACGGGCACATTCCCAAAAAGCAGGCGCTTCCACTCAAATCAAAGGGTTATAGGCCGTTTAGTGCCATGTTCGGTCACTCAGGATTCTCCTTTAAGGCGAGACGAGCGCTTACAGCAGTGCAATTAAATAGCATTTGTAAGCCACCATTTATAAGCCGCTACTTGCAAGCCACTAACCGGGAGCCCCGCGCGGGCTCCCGAACCATTCAGGTCACGCTCTATCTACCGCTACGGAGGCTTTCGGCCTCCTTTTTTTGTGCCTGGATTTTAGACCGCTGCAATACCTGGATTGGATTCGAGATTTATTTGTAGGGCGGAATTTATTCTGCCAGTTCATTGCCGTTACAAAACCCATTGGCGGAATAAATTCCGCCCTACAGTTGCTAATGCCTACCGACGCCATACTGCTCGGAAGAACAAGCCTGCCAGGGTAACGAGGCTTACCTGAGCTGTGGATCACCCTCGACATCGCCTGCTCCTGGCCCTGGTCAAAGCGTTGCCCCAGCAACGAACATGGGGTCATGCAATACCATATGTCTGAGCTACGCTTCACATGGAGGCCATGCTGAGGGGGTGATATATGGCAAGACCGCTAAGAATCGAAATATCTGGTGGCTTATACCATGTGACATCCCGGGGAGATCGCCG
>CBDUUA010000056.1:0-9366 GCA_965370135.1 uncultured Cellvibrionales bacterium | reverse complement strand
TTACTGGTCGGAGTGAGAGGATTTGAACCTCCGGCCCCTGCCTCCCGAAGGCAGTGCTCTACCAAGCTGAGCTACACTCCGATCGATACGAATGCGACCTCTTTATCATGCCCGGCCGACGCGGCGCAACTATAGCAAATTTGCAGGTCAAGCTAAACCTCCCATGCTGCTACCGAGTCATTCATTAACGACCACAAGCCTTAGCGGTGCCTTGCGGCTGCTTTTATGAGCACTGCATCACAAGCTGTGAGCTCGAGTCAAAACCAGTTCACGGTTTCGGACAGCTCCCGTTGTTTGCTTGTTAATGCATCCGTAGCATCGACATTGAAGCTATCGGCAAACCACACAGGAAGTGTATTATGGCTCACCGCAAGGATTTATTCAGAACCCTGACCCGGCAACGCCTGCTCCGTTTGATCTCGCTGCTGGGCACGCTAATGCTCGCCCCTGTCGCCGCCTGGTCCGATACCGGTTATAGCTACAGCCCTGATATCAATGCCGGCACTTACACTATGCCGTCCGCGAACCATCCCCCAGTCAATAAGGGCAGCCCGATCAGTGTTCCGGTAAAGGCACTGGTGGAGCGACTGGCCTTCGGCATCACAGAAGACAGTTATAAGGCGAGGAATTTTCGCTACGATATTGACACCCTGGGCCAAGGTATGGCGGTTCGCTTGCATTTCAAATTCTAAAATGCCGGCCGCCTAGAAGACTCCCGCCTGCTTGGCTATAAACAGGCTCAGGACACTCAGGGTGGAAACCACAGCCAGCAGCATCAGCATCATGCGAATCGGTCGAAATGGTTTGCGCTCGGTGTCGTTGTAACCTCTTCTCAGATACTGCTCTACTCGCTCCATGTCCTCATCGGACAACTGCTTTTCCTCAGGTATACCTTCATTCATAAAAAAACTCCCGCTGCAGGATTAAAGTGTAACGGCAGTCGCTTTGCTCGCATAGGGCAAATATCAACCCAGGTAGAAGTTCTCTTCGGCCATTGCCATGGTCGATTCCGCGCCAGCCTTTATTGCCGCCCGATGGCTCAGGGTACGGGGCAGAATGCGGTCGTAGTAAAAACGCGCTGTCTGTACCTTGGCCGTATAGAAGTTGGCGTCTCCTTCTCCCGCATCAAGCTTACGCTGGGCCACTTCAGCCATCTGGACCCAGAACCAGGCCAGCACGATGTAGCCGCTGTACATCAGGTAGTCGACCGAAGCGGCACCCACTTCATCCGGGTTCTCCATGGCGCCCGCACCGATCACCATGGTGAGCTCGCCCCACTCCTGGTTCAATTCCGATAAACGCGCAATCATATCTGCGATGGCGGTGTTGTCTTTCTGCGCTTCGCAATAGCGGTGCAATACCTTGGTGAAACTTTTCAGGGTCTCGCCGCCGGTACCCAGGACCTTACGGCCAAGCAGGTCCAGCGCCTGAATACCCGTAGTACCCTCATAAACGGTGGCAATGCGTGCATCACGCACTGTCTGCTCGATACCGTGCTCCTTGATATAGCCGTGGCCGCCAAAACACTGCAGCCCCAGGTTGGCAGATTCAAGACCTGCCTCAGTAACGAAGGCCTTGGCAATCGGCGTCAACAGCGCCATAGCCACATCGGCCTCTTTGCGCTGCGCCTCATCGCCATAGACGTCCTTATCAACCTGCATGATCAACCAGTACAAGAAGGCGCGACTGCCTTCAACAATGGCTTTCTGGGTCAGCAACATGCGCCGCACATCGGGATGGACAATGATAAGGTCTGCCGGGCCATCAGGATTTTTGGGGCCGGTCAATGAGCGCATCTGCAAGCGCTCCCGTGCATACTCCACAGAGCGCTGCAAACCAGCCTCCGCCATGCACAAGCCCTGCATTGCAGTGCCGACCCGAGCGGCGTTCATCATGATAAACATCGAGTTGAGGCCTTCATTTTCCTTGCCGATCAAGTAGCCTTTGGCATCGTCAAAATTCAGCACCGCAGTCACCGATGCCTTAATCCCCATCTTCTTCTCGATCGACCCACAGTGCACCGCGTTGCGATCGCCCAGAGAGCCGTCATCATTGACATTAAATTTGGGCACGATGAACAGAGAAATGCCCTTGGTGCCCTCAGGCGCTCCCGGCAACCGCGCCAGCACCATGTGGATAATATTCTCGGTCAGATCGTGCTCACCGGCACTGATGAAGATTTTAGTGCCGCTGATGCTATAGCTACCGTCTTCATTGGCGACCGCTTTGGTTTTCAGCAGGCCCACATCAGAGCCGGCCTGGGGCTCGGTGAGACACATGGTCCCGGTCCAGGTGCCCTCGACCAGTTTGCCGAGATACAATCGTTTCTGCTCCTCAGTGCCATCCTCACCCAGCAAGCGCACCGATGCCCGGCTCAGGCCGGGATACATACTCCAGGACCAGTTGGCGCTACCCATCATTTCGTCGACATAAAAACCAATGGAGGGGGGTAGCCCCTGGCCGCCAATTTCCGAACTCACGGCCAGCCCTGACCAGCCGCCTTCGACAAATTGGTCATAGGCTTCCTTGAAACCTGCGGGCGTGGTCACCCCTTCCGGCGACCACTGACAGCCCTCTTCATCACCGCTTTGATTGAGAGGCGACAGCACTTCCTCGGAAAACTGCGCCATATTGTCGAGTACGGCAGTGAGAATATCGGGGGTCAGCGCTTCCGGACTATTAATGCTGGCGTAGTGGGACTCGCTATCGAGCAAATCTTGTAATACGAACTGCATATCGCGCAGTGGTGCTTTGTAATCGGACATTAGCCTACCCTCACACTGAAATTAACGGTTACGACTGCAGCAGTGCAATCGCCTGTTTGAAAGTGGTACTAATTCTCGCTTTTTGTGGGAATATTGCAATTACCTGATAGGTAAACCGTTTTGCACGCTCAGCTCACAGCGAGTACCTACCGCTATCCGGCAGGTAAGTCGCGACTAATCCAACAACAAGGGAGATAGATCGAGGTGCCCGGCTGTCAATTCCGGTGTCGCGCGCTCCAACCACGGCACGTAGCCGAGGAATTGCCCCGGTAGTCGCTGCCGCAAGGTGTCGAGATTGGCATCAATTTGCGCCATTCCGGGATCGACCTGATTCGCAACCCAGCCCGCCAGTGGCACGCCATCCCCGCAGATGGCATCCGCGGTCAGCAGCGCATGATTGAGACAGCCCAGGCGCAACCCCACCACCAGTATCGCAGGAATCTCCAGCGCTTTGGGCAGCGCCGCCAGGGTCTCGGTGGCATTGATGGGCACCCGCCAACCACCAGCACCCTCTATCAGCACTACATCAAAATCCTGCACCATGACGCCGCGGCAATAGTCTGCCAACTGGCGCACGGTCACCCGCCGCTGCTCCAGCGCCGCCGCTATATGGGGCGACAGTGGCTGCTGCAACAGCACTGGGTTGACTTGCTGGTAACTCAAGTAGCTGTTTTGGTGCCGCTGCAAGATAACACCATCGTCGTTGCGAGGCCCCTCGGCGCTACACCTTGCCCCGGCAGCGACCGGTTTGATAGCGGCGGTGGTATTGCCCAGTTTTTGCAGCGCCACCAACATAGCTGCCGCCACCGAAGTCTTGCCCACGTCGGTATCAGTACCGGTGATAAACCAGGTACTAGTCACGACTAAGCACCCCGTAGAGAACCTGCCAACTAGCCGGCAGTCTGCCGTCGCACTGGCGATGCTGCTCGTAGGATGAGCGCAGTTTCTGCCAGCTGCGCTTGCCGGTCAGCCCGCGGGACATGCCCGTATTCACGTTGTGCGCACCAAGGGCTTTGAGTTCATGCATTAGCTCCCGCAGTTCACCGTAGCTCGCCTGCCGCGCCTGCCGCTGCCAATGAAGTGGTCGCAGACCTGCCCCTTGCGCAGCCTGCAACCAGGCCTGCTCCGGTGCAAAATGATTGACATGCACATGGGCATCCACCTGTTGCCACGACGTTTTTAGCTCGACCAGGGTACCCTCCAGCAGCGTGCTAAAAGCGATCCAACCACCGGGGCGGATCACCCGTCGCAATTCCTCGAACAAGCCATCGAGGCGCCGGCACCACTGCAATACCAGATTTGAGTAAATGCCTTGCAATGCCTTATCCGCAAGCGGCAGTGATTCAGCGTCCATAGCGATCAAACTACCGGCCAGCAGCGGCTGTCTTTTTTTTGTGTAGGCCAGCATACCCTCGGCAATATCACCGCCGAGCCAATCGAGCGCGGTACCGGAATTTTGCAATTGCGGTAAAAAAAACCCGGTGCCACTACCCAGATCCAAACCCGTGCCCGCCTGGCTCTCCTGAGGCAAAAGCCCAAATAAAGTCGTGCCAACAGCGCGCTGCAACCCGGCGGCAGCATCATAACTGCGAGCCGCCTTACTGAAGGAGCGTGCAATTCGCTGTTTATTGCTCTGCTGCTCTTTATCCAGCTCCGGCGGCTTATCCAGCTCCGGCGGCTTATCCAGCTCCGGCGGCTTACCCAGCTCCGGCGGCTTATCATGCCCTAGAGGGCGCAACAATAACTGCGACAATTGCTGTGGATGGGACAACATCGGCAGGTGACCGGTCGTCGGCATCACCGTGACCGATGCCAACTCTCGGGCAAATGCACAGGGCACCAGCTGATCACATTCGCCCAGTATAAACTCGGGTTCCAGCGCCAATTGCCTGAGTAATTGACGCTGATCCCGGGCTTGTAGCCAGGCCAGGGCATCCACCAGGGCCGTCGCGTCATAGACGAAATCCTGGGCGCTCATGGCTCGTAGCTGCCGCAGCAAATTTCGTCCCAGGGGATCGCCTTTTACCTGCAGTTGCTGAAACCGCCGCAGCGCAACACCAGGATCGAGCTGTGCTTGCCGGTAAAAATCTTCGAACAGAGGTTGCGGCATGGCACTCGGCCAGTCCGCACGGGTCACGAAGGAAAGATTGGTCGCGACCAGGCTCAGTGACAGCACCCGCCGTGGATAGCGAGCACCATAGGCCATAGCCAGATTGCCACCCAGGGACCAGCCCGCAATATGGGCTTTATCCGGCATCACCTCGGCCATCGACTGCAATAGCGTGGCCTCATCGCGCCAGTAATTATGCGCCACATTGACACCGACACCGGGTAAATCCAGTAGATAAACCCGGTAGCGATGTGACAGTTCGGGCACCACTTGCTGCCAAATTCGACTGTCGCTGCCCCAGCCATGTAATAACACCAGTTCGGGCCTGGCATCGTCAACGCTACCGGGATTGCGCAGGTCGATTTGCAGGGGCCGCTGCTTGCCTGCCGCGCTCATGCCGCGACCCGCTCCAAAGCATCTAACAGATCATCTACATCGCGCTCGCTGTGCGCGGCACTGAGGGCAATACGCAGGCGCGCAGTACCTGTTGGCACGGTGGGAGGACGGATGGCCGGCACAAATAGCCCTTGCCGACATAAAGCATCGCTGACACTCAGGGCGGTGGCAGCATCGCCCAACAACAGCGGCTGTATCGCAGTATCCGAAGGCAAGAGCTGAAAATTCAGTTGCTCCATGCCCGTACGCAGACGCTGGATTAATTGCTGCAAATGGCTGCGGCGCCAGGCCTCACGCTGTACCAAGCGCAGGCTCTCCCGGCTGGCAGCGGCCACCGCGGGGGGCAGTGCCGTGGTGTAAATATAGGTTCGCGCCTGTTGAATCAGGGTTTCAATCAAGGCCTCGCTGCCGGCAACAAAAGCGCCAAAAGAGCCCAGCGCCTTGCCCAGTGTCGCCATCAGTACCGGCACATCGTGCTGCACCAGCCCGCACTGCTGCAACAAGCCGGCGCCACCGGAACCGAGTACGCCCATGCCGTGGGCATCATCCACCATCAGCCAGGCATTGTGGTTGCCGGCGACGACCGCCAGCTGCGCCAGCGGGGCGCAATCGCCATCCATGCTGAATACGCCGTCCACCGCAATCAGTTTTTTGGCATCACCGGGACAAGCCGACAAACGCCGCTGCAAGCCGGCTACATCATTGTGTAGAAACCGCTGCAAACGGGCGCCGCTCAACTGCCCTGCATCCAGCAAGGAGGCGTGATTGAGTTTGTCTTCAAAAATGAAATCGCCCTTTCCCAGCAGGGCATTAATGGTGCCAAGATTGGCCATATAACCGGTGGAAAATAGCAGCACGCGCTGGCGGCCGGTAAACTCAGCCAGCTCTTGCTCCAATAAGTGGTGCTCGGTGCTGTGACCGCAGACCAGGTGGGAAGCGCCGCTGCCGACGCCATAGCGCCGGGCAGCCTCGATAAACGCCTCGACCACCCGGGGATGATTGGCCAGGCCCAGATAGTCGTTGCTGCTGAAATTGATGCAGGGTTTGCCGTCGACGACAATATGCGCCCCCTGGGGGCTGTCCAGCAATCGCCGGTGTCGATACAGCTGCTCCGACTGTCTCTGCTCAAGGCCGGATTGCAGACTTTCCTGCCAGTCCATGGCAACCACCGCAACCGGTGGCCTAACCCGTCGCTGCATCGTAGAACTGTTGTTGCTCCCCGCCCCGGCGCGGGCATTGGGGCGGCAACTCGTCGACCAGACCACCGCCCTCGGGTTTAATACCGAGGCGCTGGAACAGCGCCATGTCCTGGTTGGCCTCCGGGTTAGTCGTGGTCAATAATTTTTCACCGTAAAAAATAGAATTGGCGCCGGCCAGAAATGCCAGTGCCTGGGTGGCATCATCCATCTGCTCGCGGCCCGCCGAAAGGCGCACATGGGATTTTGGCATCATGATGCGGGCAGCAGCAATGGTGCGAATAAAATCAATGGGATGCAACTCCGCTGCTGCGGCCAAGGGTGTGCCCTCGACCCGCACCAGCATATTGATGGGTACGCTCTCCGGATGGACGGGTAGATTGGCCAACTGCACCAGCAGGCCGGCGCGATCGTGCAAGCTTTCGCCCATGCCCATAATGCCGCCGCTACAGACCTTGAGACCGGCAGCGCGCACATTGGCCAGGGTATCCAGACGATCGTCATAACCACGGGTAGTAATGATTTCGCCGTAATATTCCGGTGAGGTGTCCAGGTTGTGATTGTAGTAATCCAGCCCCGCGGTAGCCAGCTCCTCGGCTTGCTCGGGCTTCAACATGCCCAGAGTCATACAGGTTTCGAGACCCATCTCCTTGACGCCCCGAACCATTTCCACCAGGTAGGGCATATCCTTGTTTTTCGGCGAGCGCCAGGCCGCGCCCATGCAAAAACGGGTTGCGCCTGACGCCCGGGCAGCTCGGGCCTCCCGCAATACCTTGTCGATCTCCAGTAATTTTTCCCGCTCCAAGCCGGTGTCGTAGCGGGTGCTCTGGGGGCAATATTTACAGTCCTCCGGGCAGGCCCCGGTCTTGATCGACAACAGCCTGCTCACCTGCACAGTATTGGCATCAAAAAATTGGCGGTGCAGGGCCTGAGCCTGAAACATCAGGTCGCTAAAGGGCAGTTCAAGAAGCGCCAGCGCCTCCTGTTGACGCCAATCATGTCTTACCGGGTAGTTGTCTTGCGGGTTCATCGCAGAGTCTCTTGGCTACTTTGACATAGCTCCCCGGGCCGCCATTGCTTAAACTGTCCTACATAAACAATGCATAAACGATAAAGCTGATCGCGCCAGGGAAGGCGCCATCATCTTATAAGCCACACCGTCTTTGTCAACCAGAATGGACTCACTATGGTTTACACTTGGTTAAATAATATACAATTCGCTATTCTCCCCGGCCGTTGCGTATGCTGTCGCGGCGCCAGCGCCCGCAATATGGATCTCTGTGTTGCCTGTGATGCCGAGCTCAGCAATCCCTGGCCCCATTGCCGGCACTGTGGTCTGCCCGGGGCCAGCGACACCGAATTTTGTGGCCACTGCGCTCGAGGACGCTTTAGCTTTAATTGCTGTATTGCGCTGGCTCCCTACCAGCAACCCATCGACAGTCTCATTACCCGCTTCAAGTACCAGCGACGCATGGCCGCCGGCAAGGTGCTGGCACAGCTACTGGTCCGGCGACTGCGGCAGCACTACCAGCATGATGACTGGCCGGAAGCCCTGATCCCGGTGCCCTTGCATTGGCGCCGCCAGTGGCAGCGGGGCTTCAATCAAGCCCACTATCTGGCGGCCGTATTGTCGACGGAACTCGATATACCGCTACAAGCGAGCTGCCTGGTACGCAGTAAAGCGACCCCCAGCCAACAAGGCATGGACCGCCGACAACGGCGGCAAAATCTACGCCATGCCTTCGACGTCATCGAGCCCCCCGCCCATAGCCATATCGCGCTGATCGATGATGTTGTCACCACCGGCACTACCGCCAACCTGCTGTGCGAGCAATTGCTCAAACAGGGGGCGACACGGGTCGATGTCTGGTGTCTTGCCCGCACACCGGCACCCCGATAATCCTGCACTCATACGCTACAGCAGCAATCCGCCGCCCTTTTGCATACAATGCCCGGCTAGCAACCTCCGGAGCACCGATGAAACTTAAACGACTGCTGCTGCCACTGTTACTGGTGCTGCTACTGACCACTAACAGCCACGGTGACGGCGACCAGGCCCTGCATATTGCTGTCGCCTCCAGCTTTCGCCCCACCCTGGAGAAACTCGTGTCCCGGTTTCAGCAGCAGTCGGGCACCCCCTGCATCATCAGCAGTGCTGCCACCGGTATTTTGTATGCCCAGATCGTCAAAGGAGCGGGCTTTGACCTGTTGCTGGCCGCCGACAGCTGGCGCCCGGCGCGGCTGATTGAAGAGGGTTATGCCCGCGCTGAAGATCGCCACAGCTACGCCCTGGGCGTGCTGATCCTGGTCGCTCGCAAGGGCATACTGAATAACGCTTCACGGGGCTCAGTCGTGGCCTTATTAAGCGACCCCGGGGCGCGCATTGCCCTGGCCAATCCCGCCACCGCCCCTTACGGTCTGGCGAGCCAACAGAGCCTCGAACAACTGCAACTGTGGCAGCCCGCCGGAGCACAGCGCATCACCGGCCAGAATGCCGCCCAGGCGTTCCAGTTTTTCACCACCGGCAACACCGATTTTGCCTTTGTCAGCCTGGCCCAGTGGCGCAACTGGAAACACCGGGCCAGCAGCAGTTATTGGCTGGTACCCGCTACCTTGTATGAGCCCCTGCGACACGATGCGATCATACTGCGCAAATCGCAACACAGTACCCGGGCGGCGAGATTTTTGCGCTTTTTGCGCAGCGAGGCCAGTGCCACAGTGCTGCGAGAGGATGGCTATGGAGTACCCTCATGAACCTAGATTCCGCAGTTGGACTGCTCTACTTTGATTCAAGGCATTGAAATGGATAAAGATATTCATAATTGTGTTCCCACCCATTGGGTTAATGACCATACACTGCATGGTTTCTCGAAAAATCCCAGCATGCCAGGTCTTCGTT
>CBDUUA010000055.1:0-9516 GCA_965370135.1 uncultured Cellvibrionales bacterium | reverse complement strand
GCCAAACCTTATTGCCGTGAATAGAGGGCTCGTGGCCCTCTCGTTTTAGTTTTTTTACCGCGGGATGACTGGACTGCAGCGCCCGGGTACCCAGATACTTTACCACGTGTTTATTCGCGCTTGTCGTGCCCATTAAATACTCTCTATTGATTCGTTGCGTTAGCTCGGCGCCGGAGCCTGGCGCACCGAGTACAGCAAGCTGTGCTCCAGCTGCTGGATTTGCGATAGCTCGGGCCACTGGTTTTGATTCAGTGGATGCAGGGCGGATAACAGCAGGCGGGGTTGAGCCACATAGGGGGTGGCGCCCACGGTGTTGTTGATCGCGATAAAGGTGTCGGCCTGATCGGGGTCAGCCTCGTGCTGGAGTCTGATCTTGAAACTGTGGGAATAGGGAATGCGAGCCCCTCGCCGGGCCCAGTCCTCGGGCACGTCTGGGTACTGCAGTAGTTCATCCAGCACTTGCCGGGAATGCGGATCCTCGGTGAGCAGCACCTCTTGCTGTAAATTAACCAACAGGGCGCAGGCCAGATCCTCCCAATCCAGCAGCTGCTTGCGCAGGCCCAGTTTGGAAAAATACATGTGGTAGGCATTCATGCGCAGCGCGCCGACAAACTCATCCAGGTGGTCGCGGTTGAGATGGATCCAGCCGTGGTTGACCATCAGAATGCTGCCGCAGGAGTCCGCCACCCAGGCGGGGAAGGGATCCAGATCCCGCAAGCGCAGGGCCACCGATTTTCGCAGCCAGCGCTGTTCCGGCGCCGACAGGTCGGTGCCGGCCCGATCCGGAAAGAAGCCCGCCGCTGCCAGTAGGTTGCTGGTGTCGCGGCGCGATAGCTCGAAGGCCTGGGCGAGTTGGAACACCAGCGCCTTGCCTGGCTTGGAGCGGCCGGTTTCAAGAAAACTGATGTGGCGAGCGGAAACCCCCACGTCCAGCGACAGGGCTTCCTGACTGAGGGAAAAGGTAGCGCGCCAAAATCGTAGCAGGCGTCCAAAAGGAGGGTGTGTATTCATCAGCGGCAGTGTACCTGTTTTTCATACTGACTGCCTACTGCCGGGTACTACTGTTCGAAGCGCTGCTTGCGGCGATAGGGGAATACATCGACCACCTTGCCGGCCTCGATCTGCTCTTTTAATCCCTGCCAGTAATCCGCATCGTAGAGCTCGCTATGGAGCTTGTCGAAGGCCGCGCGGGCCTTGGGGTTGCCGGAGAAGAACAGGCGGAATTCTTCCGGGAAGATGTCGTTGGGGCCGACGTTGTACCAGGGCTGGGCCGCCATGGTCTGCTCCTCGGTTTTTGGCTCCGGGATTCTGCGGAAAGTGCATTCGGTGATATGGCAGATTTCATCGTAGTCGTAAAAAACGACGCGACCGTGGCGGGTCACGCCAAAGTTTTTCAGCAGCATATCACCGGGAAAGATATTGGCGGCCGCCAATTGCTTGATCGCGTTGCCGTACTCGTCCATGACATCTGCTATCTGCGCTTCGTCGGCGCCGCGCAAGTAGAGGTTGAGGGGCACCATGCGGCGCTCGGTATACAGGTGTTTGATGGTTACTTCGGTGTCGCTGATATCCAGCCGCGAGGCGGCCTCTTGCTGTAATTCTGCCAGCAGTTGCGGATCAAAGCGTTCGATGGGGAAGCGAAAACCGCTAAATTCCTGAGTGTCAGCCATGCGTCCCACCCGGTCATGGCGAGTGACCAGGTGATACTTCTCCTTGACCACCGCGGCGGTGACGTCTTTTGGCGGGGTGAAGCGATCCTTGATAATCTTGAATACAATATCGTAAGACGGCAGGGTAAATACCGACATCACCATGCCCTTGATGCCTGGAGCGACCACGAACTGGTCGTCCGAGTGCTGCAGGTATTTGACAAAATCCCGGTAGAACTCGGTTTTTGAATGCTTGCGAAAGCCGAAGCTCGCGTACAGTTCGTAGAATTTTTTATGGGGCATCAGGCTGTGCAGAAATGCCACGATTTGCGACGGTGTCGGTGCGTCCACCATAAAATAGGAGCGGGTGAAGGAAAATATGATGCTGACTTCATCCGGCTCGTGAATCAGGGTATCGACATAGAGAGCGCCCTCTCCCGTGTGCAGAATAGGCAGTACAAAGGGAATGGCGTCCTCTCCCGGCACGCGAATTCTACCCACCAGATACGCGCCCTTATTGCGATAGAACACGGAATCCACTACATCGACGCCAATGGTGTCCGGCGCAACCGGGAAGCGAGGCACAATATCGCGGTAAACGATGCGCACGATATTGCGCACATCGCGCTGCAGGTTTTTATAGGGGACAGCGAAGCTGTAGTCCTGCAAAATGCGACCGATCAGGCATCGAATATCGGTGTTGAGCTGGTGGCTGTTGAGCTGATAGGCGTTGTACAGTGGAAAGTCGACATTGTCCGGGTGGCGCTGCTGCGATGAGGTGACAAAGGCATAGTCATCGGCGATATGTTGATGGCCGAATACCTTGCAAAACACCGAATTAAAAAAGGTTTCGGCGATCTCGTAGTTGCTCTGCTGGCTAATCAGTTGTTGGTAGTGACCCTTGACTTCACGCCACAGCTCCAGCTCATCCAGGGCATTGTTGACCATGCTGTTGAGCATCGGCATCAGCTTGTCGACCTTGGATTTGTAGACCTCGAGACGGTCGGCCTGGGCCTGTTGCACCCCGTGCCAATCTTCCTGCTCGAAGCGGGCTTTGGCTCCGAGAGTGACGTTCTGGAAATCGGCAAACATGGAGTGAAAGCCGTTGAGAATGGTGCGTGCAAGTCTATGGGAACTGGACATGGCGAGCTAATCCCTGTGCAGGAGCATCGACGCACCCGAGTGAGCGGTAGGCGCAGCGAAAAACGATTGGCAGTAGCCAGAGCATAGCGCGCCCGCCATTGCGTCGAAAGGTGCGAGCCCTGATCCGCCAGGCCCGGTGACCGCGGATCGCGAAATTTCGTGCCAGAGTCTAGGGTTTGCGGTAAGATTTAGGAAATTTATACGTATTATCATTGGTATTTGTTGTATGAATATATCCCGAATGGATCTCAATTTGCTGGTTTACCTCGATGTGCTGCTGACCGAGTGCAATGTCAGTCGGGCGGCGGCGCGGCTGGGTATTACCCAGCCCGCCATGAGTAACGGATTGCGCCGATTGCGTGATTTGTTCGATGACCCCCTGTTGGTCAGAACCAGCAAGGGCATGCAGCCTACCGAGCGCGCTGAGGCCCTGCAGCCGGCGGTGCGGGAGGCTTTGAGCATTATTGAGTACACCGTGCAGCCCCAGGCCGAATTTGATCCCCAGGGTAGTGACCGGGTGTTTCGCATTATGGCCAGTGACTATGGTGAGGCCACCTTGTTACCGCCGTTATTGCGCCGCCTCGCCGAAGACGCCCCCAGGGTTGCCCTGGATATCCTGACTCCCAGCGATGTGAGTTTCGCCGACCTCGAGCAGGGCAGGGTGGATATGGCGATTAACCGCTTTGACCAGATGCCGAATTCCTTCCATCAAAACACCATCTGGCACGATAACTTTTCCTGCGTATTCAATGCCCAACATGCCCTGGCGGAGAACTTCTGCCTCGAGACCTATCTGCAGGCCCGGCATATCTGGGTCAGCAAAACCGGTATGGGGCAGGGCGTTGGCATCAATCCCCACGAGTCCATGCGCCTGGGGCGGGTAGACGAAACCCTGGCGGAGTTGGGTCACGAGCGGCATATCGTGGTCTTCACCCGCCACTACGGGGTCGCCGCGATGATTGCACGGGAGCCTGATCTGGTCGCCACCCTGCCGACCCGGCTGGCGCAAACGCTGCAGTGCGATGATTCACTGTGTATCCGGCAAGCGCCTTTTATGGTGCCGCCCTTCGAATTAAAGATGATCTGGAGCCCCCTGCTGCATCACAACCCGGGCCATCGCTGGTTTCGCCGCCTGGTGATGAGTTGTGCCCGCGTTGCCGAAGACTAGCGGTGACTGCGAGGCTTAGGTGGGGTAATTGACCGGGTTGTCGGCACTGGCCGCCCGGACGCAGGCGATACGGTTACGGCCTGTGGCCTTGGCATGGTACATGGCCTTATCCGCAGCAATAATCAATTGTTGTGGTGATTCCAGTTGATTCGCCTGGGCGAAACCGAAGCCGATACTGATGGTTACCTGGTCATCAATGCGCGATTTGTGGTGGGGAATATTGAGCTGTCGTACCGCTCGCAGGATGTCATCGGCCAATTCCAGCGCCTTGTCGTCGGTGTCGGGTAGTAACACGACAAACTCCTCGCCGCCGTAACGGGCCACCAGGTCGGCGGGTCGCTGCACCGTGTCGGCGATACATTGGGCGATGCGCACCAGGGCATGGTCGCCCTGCTGGTGACCGTAGTGATCATTGTAAAGCTTGAAATAATCCACATCGATCATCATCAGGGAGAGGAATTTTTTGGCCCGGCGCAGGCGCAGCCACTCATGGTGCAGGCGTTCTTCTAACAGCCGCCGGTTGGCGACCCCGGTCAGGGCATCGGTTTGGGACAGCTCTTGCAGGCGCTTGTTGGCGGCGGATAGCTCCTGAGTTCGCTTCGCCACCAGGGATTCGATCTTGCGGCTACGAGTTAGCTGGTTCAGCCAGATATAGTAGATCAGCGACGTTATTGCGAGTCCGGCCAGTAGTCCGGCCAGTGGCCAATGACTGCGCTGGCGCGAGACGTAATCCAGGCTGGGTCGAGCATACAACTCCCAGTGGCGGTCAATGCCCACGGCAATCTTGTGCTGGTAGCTATAGGTCTTCGGCGCCAGTGGCTGGGTCGGTGTGGCGGTATAGATGACGGGGTCGAGGTAGCGGTTGTAGGGCGCCCGGATGCGGACCATCCAGTCGCCCAGGTTTTCCTGCAATGCCTGCCTCAACAGCGAATCGACGGCAAACGTTGCCGACACGAAACCGGCGAATGTGCGTGCTTGCCCGGGGCCGGCTGGGTGGAATATCGGGTAAAAAACTGCAAAATCCTGTTGCTGCCGCTCCCCGGAAGCATGGGAAGGATGGTAGGTGCTGGAGACATAGATTCTATCCTGGGCAATGGCATTGTGCAGCGCTTGTCGCAGAGGTGTGAGGCTGTACAGGTCGAGTCCCAGAAACAGATCGAGGGGCTGTTCGGGGGAAGCCGCTACCATGGGCAAGTAGTGGCTTTGCCTATCCATCCTGTGAAACACAAATCCCCTGGCGGGCAGGCCGTTGTCGCCGCCTTCGAATGCCTTGATTTCGAACTGGCCGTACTCTCGAGCCAGGCTTTGTTCCAGCGCTGCCCGGTCGGCATGTTGCAGCCGCCAGTACCAGGACAGCGAGGCAATAATGGCGTGACGCCGCTGCACCGGTTCGCAAAGCTGCCTGAAAAATGTGGGTTCGGGTTTGCTGAATAGTCCAAGGGCGTTGGCCAGACCGTGCACGATTTCGTAATGCTGGATCAGCATTTGTTCGATAGTGGCGCTGTGTCGATCGACCTCGCGCCTGAACTGGTGGTCGATAGATGCACTCTCCAGGCGGTAGAGGTGCCAGTAGACACCGATAGACAGCACTATACCCAGCATCAGGTAGATGTGGGCTATCTTTTTCGCCAGTCGCTGCATACACTCTCCATTTGCGGCAGTTTAGCAATGGCATGTTGCCAGCTCAAGTGGGCGGCTTGCAGCCATGGCTTTTTAGCTTGAGTCGAGAAGCTATAGCGGGGTAGAGGAGTGATTGCATGAGCTGGTGGCGCAGCGCCCTGGTGCTCAGTCTGATCGTCGGCACCCTGGGCGTTTTGTTTGTCTACAGTGGCTTGCCCCCCGAGCCCGCTGTCCAGAGTGCCAGTGCTCGATTCCTGAAAAGCGGTATCTACGCAGCGGGTGATATTGATTATCGCTTGATCGATACCTCTCGTCCCACCGCCGCCAATGGTGACTTTGGCGGTCTTGCGCACCGCGAATATGATACCCGGGTCTGGTTCCCCCGGGTTGAGAATAAACAAGTGGCGCCAGGCGCGCATCCGCTGGTGGTCTACAGCCATGGCTTCGCATCCGGCAAGATTGCCGGCGCTTATCTAGCCTCCTTTCTCGCGCGCCAGGGCTATATCGTGGTGGCGGCGGATTATCCGTTGACCCGTATGGGGGCCCCGGGTGGGGCGCGGGTAGCGGACGTCGTCAACCAGCCGGCTGACGTCAGTTTCCTGATTGATACCTTGTTGGGCTGGGATGCAGACCCTGACTCCCCTTTTTATAAGCGCGTCGATGCCGGGCGTATCGGGGTGGTCGGGGTTTCCCTGGGCGGGTTGACCAGTACCCTGGTGGCCTTTCACCCGCGCTGGCGCGACCAGCGAGTAAAGCTGGCGATTTCCATCGCCGGGCCCTCCGCCATGTTCGAGGAGCGCTTTTTTCAAGCATCGCCGCTGCCTTTTATGATGGTGGCGTCTACCGACGATGCGCTGGTGGATTATGAGCGCCATGCCGCGCCGATTCTGGATAAGATTACCGGTGCGACCCTGCTTAGTATCAGCAACGGCTCGCATATGGGATTCAGCGGCTTATCCCGCTATCTGCGCTGGTTGCGCAATCCCGATGCGGTCGCCTGCCGCTATATCGAAAGACAACTGGCGCGGCAGCCGCTGCAGGATAGCTGGTATCCGCTACTTGGCAGCCCCGAGGAAGGGGTAGTGGCCAATGGGGAACCGGCCCCTTGTGCCGCGGATCTGCCGGCGGTTATCAACCCCGTGTTACAACAGTGGATCACCACACTGGCGGTATACAGCTTTATTCAACAGCGCTTCGCCCGCACCGCTGTGGAAATCGCCGCGGCCAAACACTATTTGTATGACATTCTGCCACGGGATTTCCCCGGTGTCGTTGTCGCCAGTGACCAGGATCTGGAGTAGCTGATGGTCGACTATTTACCTTATATTACCCCGGTGCTGGCGCCGGCATTGGTAGTGGCGGTGCTGATAGCCGCGATGTGGTTGACCGGTTATGCGACCACTGCCAGGGCGCGTAAAAAGCACAAAAGTATGCGATTGTTGCGCCAGAGCATCAAGCTCGGGCTGTTGTTTGTCGGCGCGCTGGCCCTGGTGCTGGTGCTACCCCTCGGCGATACCACCCAGGGGCAGCTACTCACTATTTTTGGACTGATAATTACCGCGGTGTTGACCCTGTCATCGACCACCTTTGTCGCCAATGGCCTGGCGGGTGTAATGCTGCGCTCGGTGGAAAACTTCAAGCCGGGTGATTTCCTGCGTGTGGGCGATGACTTTGGCCGGGTTACCGAGCGCGGCTTGCTGCACACGGAAATCCAGACCGAGGATGGTGACCTGACTACACTGCCCAATTTGCACCTGATTTCTACACCCTACACCACCGTGCGCTCCTCCGGCACCGTGGTATCGGCCACGGTGTCGCTGGGATACGATGTGTCCCACGTGGATATCGAAGATGCGTTATTGGGGGCGGCTACCGACGCCGATCTGGAGCAGGCGTTTGTGCAGGTTGTCGACTTGCAGGATTACTCGGTGGTCTACCGCATCGGGGGTTTCCTGACCGAGCCAAAGCAGCTGCTGAGTGCGCGCTCGAGTCTCAGGAAGCGGATGCTCGATACCTTGCATCGGCGCGGTATCGAAATTGTATCGCCGGCGTTTATGAACCAGCGTCGCATTGACAAACTGCAGCCCTTTATACCCCCTGTGGTCGAGTCCGACGATGAGCCTGACGAGAGCTCGCCGATACCCGAGGACAAGATATTCGACAAGGCGGAAATGGCACAGGCCATAGAAGAATTGCGTGAGGAAAAGCGCGAGTTGGAACATGGCCTGGAGGACTTGAAGGCCGAGCACGATGCCGCCACCGAGGCCCAACGCCCGCTGTTGACGATGCGCATGGAATATACCAAGAACCGCCTTGAGGCGATCAAGCAGCTGTTCGATGAGCACCACAATTCAGACTAATCCCAGCGCGGCGCCTTCCGGGAGGAAGTGCTGAATACCCAGGCGGCGGCGAGGCCAAATCCGGGATTGGATCCGTTGATAGCGAGGGGGCTATCGTCGAAGCTGGCGCGACGAATGTCGTACCAGCGGAAAAATCCACCCACCCACCAGTCCCCCCGTCGGTAGGACAAGCTGCTGGAAACGGCCCAGCCGCCATAGCCATGGCTGGTCTCATAGGCGGGGCGCAGGGAGGTGGCGTCTTCCGGCTCAACCCCATAGTACAGATCATTGTAGCGTCGATCGTTCCAGTAGGCCCCGGCCCAGGCCGACAGGCGCCAGTGGCCAAAATGATCCTGGTAGCGCAGTCTCGGGTTGATGCGCCAGCCCTCGTAGGAGACGTAGCGCAGATTGGATTGGAACGCGGCGCGCAGGGGGATTTCGATGCTCATGGTGCGGTGTTGGGGGATATTGCGATGCAGGATATAGCGCATTGCCGGGCCGGCTTCCAGCACGAAGTCGATATCGGGCATACCCTCGCGGGCATGATTGTCGCCGCTGTCTACCGGTAAGCTGATATCGGCGCTGAGATCGATCACGAAATCCGCGCGCTTGAACAGGCGGCCGCTCATGGAGTCGCGGCTGATTTTAATGGCTTCTCCCCGATAGACGAAGTAGGGGAACGGGAGGCTGCCACGGGTGCGCTGGTCCGAGCCCACGTATTGCGGCAGGTTGACATGGGCGGCGCCCACACCGAGTTCCCACAGCGGCAGCGTTTCAAGCTCGGTGCATTGACCGTGCAGGCTAAACAACAGCAGGGATAGTGAGAGGATTTTGTTCAAATCTTTCAAGGTTAACCTGCTGCTTTACGGTCAGGGCGCTTTGCGGGCGATAAAGCTGGCCCGGCGGGGCGCGGGGTACCCTTCGATGGTCTTATTGGGATCCAAGGGGTCAAGAAAATCTGCCAGTGAGTGGAAACGCATCCAGTCGGTGCTGCGCTGTTCGGCGGTGGATGTTTGATTGATATCCACCAGTCGGGGCTGCATGAAACCCGCCCGCCGCAACCAGTGTAGCAGCTCGTCACAGCTGGGAATAAACCACACATTGCGCATTTGGGCATAGCGCTTCCCCGGCACCAGCACATGGTGCCGGGGGCCGTCGACCACCAGGGTTTCGAGCACCAGTTCACCGCCGGGCACAAGTGCCTGGCGCAGTTCTTCGAGGTGCTGGAAAGGCGAAGAGCGGTGGTAGAGAACCCCCATACTGAAAACCGTATCGAAGCGCCCCAGGTGACCGGGTAAATCCTCCGAGCGCAGGGGTAAATAGAAGACCTTGTGCGGCCCCAGGTACTTTTTGATCGCATGAAACTGGAACAGGAATTTTTGCGAGGGATCTATGCCGACCACCAGGCGGGCGCCGGCGCCCGCCATGCGCCAGCAGTGGTAGCCACTGCCGCAGCCGACATCGAGAACGCTGCGGCCGGTCAGTGGGCTGATGTGAGCTTGCAGACGCCGCCATTTCCAATCGGAGCGCCATTCCGTGTCAATAGTGAGGTCGAAAATCTGAAACGGGCCTTTGCGCCAGGGGTGGAGCTGGCGCA
>CBDUUA010000054.1:0-9599 GCA_965370135.1 uncultured Cellvibrionales bacterium | reverse complement strand
CAGGTCGAGATCCTGGCGATGACCACCCGGGGCGATAAGATTCTCGATGTGCCGCTGGCGAAAATTGGCGGCAAGGGCTTGTTTGTCAAGGAGTTGGAAACTGCCCTGCTGCATGGCGAGGCGGACATCGCCGTGCACTCGATGAAAGATGTGCCGATGGAATTTCCACCAGGCCTGGAATTGGGTGTTATTTGCGAGCGCGAGGATCCCAGGGATGCCTTTGTTTCCAGGCACTACGCGTCGCTGGATCAACTCCCTGCGGGAGCGCGCCTGGGGACATCGAGCTTGCGGCGCCAGTGCCAGCTGCGGGCCCTGCGGCCCGATCTCGAGGTGCTGGATCTGCGTGGCAACGTCAACACGCGTTTGCGCAAGCTCGACGAGGCGCAGTATGACGCCATTATCCTGGCCGCCGCCGGCCTCAAGCGGCTGGGCATGGCCGAGCGCATTACCACTTGTCTATCGGTCGAACAGAGCTTGCCCGCCGGGGGGCAGGGTGCGGTGGGCATCGAGTTGCGCAGCAATGATGCCCTGACCTTGCAGCGCCTGGCCCCGCTGAAGCATCGGCTCAGTGAGCGCTGTGTGATCGCGGAACGCGCCCTGAATGCACGTTTGCAGGGTGGCTGCCAGGTGCCGATCGCCGGTTACGCCATTGAGCAGCAGGGTGCGCTCTGGTTGCGGGGCTTGGTTGGCCGCGTCGATGGCAGTACTCTTATTCGAGCCGAGGCGCAGGGCCCCACGGCGCAGCCCGAGGCGCTGGGGCAGGCGGTGGCGCAGTCATTGCTGGATCAGGGCGCCGGCGATATTCTTCAGGAAATCTATTCTTCAGGAAATCTATAGTGCCACGGGTAATGACTGATAGCAGTCTGTCCAGTCTGTCCAATGTTACCTTTTGGCTGACCCGGCCCGGCGGTGTGCACGGCGATATGGCCCAGCGCCTAGAGCAATTGGGCGCCCGGGTACTGAGTGTCCCGGCACTGGAGATTCGGGCATTGCCCGCGGATCATCCGGCGATGCGATCGGCAGTCGCGCGGCTGCAGCATCTACAGCAATATCGCCATATCATTTTTATCAGTGGCAATGCGGTTGTTCACGGTATGGCCCTGGTCGAGCGGTATCGGCGCCAGTGGCCACCAAACAGTCGTTGCTATGCCATGGGTAAGACCACTGCGAGGATGCTCGCCGGACATGGCATCCAGGCGCGCCAGCCGCTGGGCCCCGAGATGAACTCAGAGGCACTGATGGCGCTGCCGGAGCTGCAATCCCTGGCGGGTGATAAAGTGCTTATCGTGCGAGGTGTCGGGGGGCGGGAATGGCTTTGCCAGGCCCTGGCGGCGAGGGGAGCGGAAGTTGATTATTTGGAAACCTATCAGCGCCTCAAGTCTGATACACTGCCATCAGAGTTAAGCCGTCAGCTTGGCGCGGGAGCCATCGATTTCCTATTGGCAGCAAGTGGAGAGACGGTTACGATTATCGTCGAGCTGGTCGCAGCTGGCTTGCAGGGGGCTTTGATGGACATCGCCATCGTAGTCCCTGGGCAGCGAGTGGCAGACATAGCCAGACAAGCGGGCTTCAAATGGGTAATAATGGCGGCTAATGCCGGTGATGATGCCATGATTGAGGCAATACTGGGAGCCATGCAACAGCAGGGGTGACATTGTGAGCACGGATAAAGAAGTGAGCACGGATCAAGAAGTGAGCACGGATAAAGAAGTGAGCGCGGGTAAAGAAGTGAGCACAGAACAAAAAACGACAACATCCGCCGCGCCAGCGGTCGAAAAATCACAGCCTTCCAGTCCGGGTAAACCGGCCGAACCCGTCAAGGTCGATAAAAAGGCCTCATCAGGAAAGAGCGGCGGTATGCTTGCAGGCTTGGCGCTATTGCTCTCGATGGCAGCATTGGGCGGCAGTGGCTATTTATGGTATCTGCAGCAGAATACGACGCAGCAGGAGCCGGCCCCCATCGATGACTTGCGTCCTGAACTGGCGCAATTGACGCAATTGTCAGCTCAGCTGGAAACCCAGGTCAATACGCTGGAGGGCGAGCTGGGTGCAGCTCGATCGCAGATACAGACTATCAAGCAGGAAACCAACGCCGAACTGGAGCTGTTGTCACGGGACGGCCTGGCCATGTTGAGTCAGGTAACGGAGTTGGGTCGCACTGATCGGGACGACTGGCAATTGGCTGAGGTGGAGTATTTACTGCGGCTGGCGCACCAGCGAGTGGTGATGGGTGGCGAACTAAAAAGTGCGGCCTCGCTGCTGTCCAATGCCGACAACATACTCCACGACCTCAATATGGCGGGCTTGCACCAGGTGCGCAGGCAAGTCGCGCGTGACCTGGCTGCCGTGCGGGCGGCGGTGGAGCTTGATAGCGAGGGCATCTATCTACGTCTGGAAGCCCTGCAACAACAGTCCGGGTCGCTGCCTTTTTTCGGCATGCCGGAGATCGATGCCCCTGCTGAGGATATCGTAGCTGACGACCAAGTTGACGACCAAGTTGACGACCAAGTTGACGATCAAGTTGACGATCAAGCTGCCACCGAAGCTGACGATTGGCAGAGTACCCTGGAGGGGGGTTGGCAGCAGGCAGTCGCCAAATTCAAAACCCTGGTGGTGGTGCAAAAGCGGGAGGGTTCGATCGAGCCGCTGTTGTCCGAAGCCTGGCAATTATTGATCCGCGAGCGCCTGGCCCTGGATTTGGAGCAGGCCAAGAATGCGGTGGTGTTGCAGCAGCAAACCATCTACCGCGAGGCTTTGAGTAATGCCAGCGAGCTGGTGCAACGCCACTTCTTGCCGGAGCACCCCGCGACCCAGTCTGCGTTAACTGAACTGGAAGCACTGCAGCAGCAAAAAATTGTCATGGAACTACCCGATATTTCCGGCTCTCAGGAAGCCATCCGCGCGTATATTGACCAGAAATACCAGGGCCAGGAACAGGCTGCCCCGCTGGCCGAGCAGGAGCAGCTTGATCCGTCGCAGCCGCCTTCTGAGCAGGAACAGCAGGCTGAGCCTCTGCAGGAACAGCAGGCTGAGCCCTCGGAGCAGGAACCGGCTGAGTCGTCATCGGTGGAGCAGGAGGAAGCCCCATGAGAAAACTATTTCTGGCTTGCCTGCTGGCCCTTGTGGTCGGTGTGATCGGGGTCGGCTTACTGGAAAAGGAGCCCGGCTATATCCTCATCGCCTACGGTAAAACAACCATTGAGTTGAGCGTGTGGACCGGCATTGGCTTGGCGCTGGTTGGCATTTTCCTGCTTTATTTGTTGCAGCGTGGCTGGCGCTCGACCCGGCAGTTGCCGCACAAGGTGGGGCACTGGATGGATGATCGCAGCCTTCGGGCCAGCCATAAACGCACCAACCGTGGTCTTATTGCCTATACCGAGGGGCGCTGGGAGCCAGCGCGCAAGAGCCTGGCCCAGGTCGCCGAGCGCTCCGATGCGCCGCTGGTTTATTACCTGTTGGCGGCCAGGGCAAGCCATGCCTTGGGTGAGGACAAAGAGCAGGAAAAATACCTCAATAAAGCGGAGCAGACCACGTCGGGAGCTGACTTGGCAGTGGGTTTAACCCAGGCTGAATTTCAACTCGAGCGGGGCCAGTTGGAGCAAGCCCTGGCAACTCTTATGCGGGTGAGAGCGGTATCGTCTTCCCATCCGGTGGCACTGAAGCTTTTGGCTGAAACCTACGAGGGCCTGAACGATTGGCCGCATCTGAGCAAACTGATTCCGGATTTGCGGCGAGCCGGGGTGCTGAGTCCCGAGCAGATGCAGGAACTCGAGCGTAAAGTCTATGTGTCCTTGCTCGAGGAAGCGGGACGGAGCTCCGGCAAGGATAGTGCCGAGTTGGAAAAAAGATGGAAACAGCTACCCAAAGAGCTTGCTAACGATGCCGATATGCAGCGTCTGTATGCTGGCCTGTTAGTGCAGGCTGGCGCCCACCAGCAGGCGGGAAAATTTATCAGGAAAACATTGAGCAAGTCATGGGATGACAAGCTTGTCTATTGGTATGGCCTGGTGCGCAGTGCCGACCTTCCGAGGCAACTCCAGGAGGCTGAGGAATGGTTGACGGATCGCCCTAACAGTGCCGAGTTATTGCTTTGTCTTGGCCGATTGTCGCTGGCTAACCAGTCCCCGGCTGAGGCGCAGAAGTACTTTGAATCCAGCCTCAAGCTGAATAAAAAACCTGAAACCTGTGTCGAATTAGGCCGGTTGCTAGCGAGCCAGGGCAAGCCGGAAGCGAGCATTGACTACTTCCAGCAGGGATTGCAAATAGCCGGGCTGGAATTGCCGCAACTGCCCGGGCCTGAGGTGACTGCGGTAGCACCACCAAGTGGTGATAAGAAAGCTGCAGTTTAGATAGCGCCTGGCAGCGTATTGGATTGTTTGCTGCAGTCTTCAAAACACATGCAGGCGACTCTCAGTGGGTCGCCGTGCCCCCCTCTCCCGTTTCCGTTTCCGTTTACAAAAAAGACCTGCCAAGCGCTGACCCCGGCAATATCGAGTATTAGGGTCTTGGTCGGGATAGCCGTGTTGTAAAGCCGTGATGCGTGTATGGATTTATGGCTTTTCCTCGACTCTCAATTCATCCTGTGTGCGCTACTTTTTGCCCTTCATCGAGTTGAAGAATTCCTCATTGGTCTTGGTTTTGCGCAGTCTGTCGAGCAGAAATTCGATGGCGGGAGTGTCTTCCATCGAATGCAGCAGCTTGCGCAGAATCCACATGCGCTGCAGCTCATCGTCGGAGGTCAGCAGTTCTTCGCGGCGGGTGCCGGAGCGGCGGATATTGATTGCCGGGTAGACGCGTTTTTCAGCGATCTTTCGATCCAGGTGCAGTTCCATATTGCCGGTGCCCTTGAACTCCTCATAGATGACTTCATCCATTTTGGAGCCGGTATCGACGAGGGCGGTGGCAATGATGGTGAGGCTGCCACCTTCCTCGATATTGCGGGCGGCGCCAAAAAATCGTTTGGGGCGCTCCAGGGCATGGGCATCCACTCCGCCGGTCAACACTTTGCCGGATGAGGGCACGATGGTGTTATAGGCGCGGGCCAGGCGAGTGACGGAATCGAGCAGGATAATAACGTCTTTCTTGTGCTCTGCCAGGCGCTTGGCTTTTTCGATGACCATTTCCGCCACCTGTACGTGGCGAGCGGGGGGTTCGTCGAAGGTTGAGGCAACTACTTCGGCATCGCGGTTAACGCCCACCGAGCGCTGCATCTCGGTGACCTCCTCGGGGCGCTCGTCGATGAGTAGCACAATGACGTGACACTCGGGATTGTTACGAATAATACTTTGGGCAATATGTTGCAGCATCAAGGTTTTACCGGCTTTGGGCGGTGCCACAATCAAGCCTCGCTGTCCCTTGCCGATAGGGGCCGCCAGATCAATTACCCGGCCTGTTAGATCCTCGGTGCTGCCGTTGCCGGTCTCGAGCACCAGGCGCTGATTGGCGAAAAGCGGCGTCAGGTTTTCGAACAGGACTTTAATGCGGGACTGCTCGGGCTTGGTGAAGTTGATCTCGTTGACCTTTAGCAGGGCAAAGTAGCGCTCTCCCTCTTTCGGCGGGCGAATCTTGCCGGACACGGTATCGCCAGTGCGCAGATTGAAGCGCCGTATTTGACTGGGTGATACGTAGATGTCGTCGGGGCCGGCCAGGTAGGAACTGTCGGCCGAGCGCAGGAAGCCAAAACCGTCCTGGAGGATTTCCAGAACCCCATCGCCGTAGATGTCTTCGCCACTTTTGGCGTGTTTTTTCAGGATGGCAAAGATGATGTCCTGTTTGCGAGAACGGGCAATGTTTTCCTGCCCTTGCTCCTTGGCGATATTGATTAATTCGGGAATGGGTTGGGTCTTGAGGTCGGTCAGATTCATATTTTGGGCTTTAGGAAAGTGAAGGTTAATTGAATGATGCACCGGCACGACTAGGCCATAGCGACAGAAGATGCACTGAGAGAAGGTTTATCTGTAATTTTATATGCTCGGACTATAAATACTCGGACTAGTAATGCTCGGGCTATACGCTCGATAAGCGCGGGTTTTGTGCGCTGGATGCGCGCGGGTATTCGACGAGAAGTGTGCTTTTTTGTAACTGTATCACTGAACGTCTGATCCGTCCAGAAAGAAAGTATTCACAGGTGAAATTGTAGCCCGGTTGCACAGAAGTGCAACCGGTAGCAAGGCTTAGATCGAGGCGTCAATAAATTCTTTCAACTGGGTTTTCGACAGCGCGCCGACCTTGGTTGCCTCGGCGTTGCCGCCTTTGAACAGGATCAGTGTTGGAATACCTCGCACGCTGAATTTCTGCGGTGTTTCTGCGTTGCTATCGACATCGACTTTGCAAACTCTCATGCGGCCACTATATTCCTCGGCAATTTCTTCCAGTACCGGGGCAATCATCTTGCAAGGACCGCACCACTCGGCCCAAAAATCTACCAGCACAGGCAGCTCCGAGTTGAGTACTTCCTGCTCGAAGGCGCTGTCGGTCACATGGGTGATAGCGTCGCTCATACTTCTCTCCAATTTGGCGGTAGGCTTTTGGTGGGCCGCGCATCATAGCATTCTTGCGGATTGGATGGCAAAAAAGCAGCGACCGGAACTATCCCGGGGTATCGCAATCAAATCCTGCAACTCTTTCAGCTCTTTCAACTCTTTCAACTCTTTCAACTTCCCAGAGACCTGTGCCCCATGAGTAAGCAGCGCTATATCCTATTGGCGGCGGTGCTGGTCGCCGTTGCCTTGTTCTTTATACTCGGCATTGACGAGTATTTCAGTCTCGAATACCTGGCCCGGCAACGAACAGCCTTGAATGACACTCTGCAGGCGCAGCCCCTGCTTTCGGCTGCCGGCTTCTTCCTTCTATATATAGCTGTCACTGCTTTGTCCTTGCCCGGGGCGGCGGTGATGACTCTGGCCGGCGGCGCCTTGTTTGGTTTTATAAAGGGTGTGGCGTTGGTGTCCCTTGCCAGTACTATCGGTGCTACCCTCGCCTTTCTACTGTCGCGCCTGTTATTCAGGGATTGGCTGCAGGAACGTTTTGGCGATTACCTGGCAAGTATCAACCGGGGGATGGAAAAAGATGGCGTACTGTATCTGTTCACCTTGCGCCTGGTGCCCCTGTTTCCGTTCTTTGTCATCAATTTGCTGATGGGCCTGACGCCAATCAAAGCCAGGCAGTTTTTTGTTGTGAGCATGCTGGGAATGCTGCCTGCCACCGCGGTTTATGTGAACGCGGGCACCCAATTGGCAAGCATCGACTCGATCCAGGATTTGCTGTCACCGGTATTGGTGCTGTCATTTGTGCTGTTGGGCCTATTTCCGTGGATCGCGAAATGGGGCGTGAATGTCGTTAAGCAAAGGCGCCGCTTGCAGGGCTACGTAAAGCCGGAGCAATTCGATACCAATCTTATAGTGATTGGCGCCGGGTCGGCGGGTTTGGTTTCGGCGTTGATCGCGGCCACCGTCAAGGCCAGGGTGGTGCTGGTAGAAAAACACAAGATGGGTGGTGATTGCCTCAATACCGGCTGCGTGCCGAGTAAAACCCTGATTCGCTCCGCCAGGATCAAACACCTGGTCGATACTGCATCTCGCTTTGGCGTTAACGCCAATGTCGGCGGCGTCGATTTTGACCGGGTGATGGGCCGGGTGCAAGAAACGATCAAGGCCATTGAGCCCCATGATTCGGTGGAGCGATACACCGAACTGGGTGTCGACTGCGTGCGCGGTGATGCCGAGCTGGTATCACCCTGGCAGGTCAGGGTTGGCGAACGGCTTATCAGCGCCCCGAGAATAATTATTGCATCCGGTGCGATGCCGAGGCTGCCGCCGATATCCGGCCTGGACCAGGTGCCGAGTGTGACTTCCGAAGATGTCTGGCAGCTCGATGACTTGCCGGAGCGTTTGCTGGTGCTGGGGGGCGGGCCGATTGGCTGTGAATTAGCGCAGAGTTTTGCGCGTTTGGGTTCCCGGGTTTCCATTCTGAGTCGGGCGCCAACGCTGCTGCCAAGGGAAGACGCTGACGTGGTGGCTCATATGAGCAGGCAGTTTGTTGAAGACGGTATTGAGTTACTTCTCGATCATCGACCGCTGGCATTTACAGCGAGCGATGGGGAGTACAGCCTGACGGCAGAGCATGGCGGCGAGCAAGTGCGGATTGTATTCGACCGGGTGCTGATAGCGGTCGGTCGGCAAGCGGCCATTGAGGATCTGGGCCTGGAGCAGCTGGGTATCGGCTTGACCAGCGCCGGCACCATAGAAGTCAACGAGTTTATGCAGACAGCGATGCCGACGGTCTACGCTTGCGGCGATGTGGCCGGGCCCTATCAGTTTACCCACATGGCCTCACATCAGGCCTGGTATGCGACAGTCAATGCCCTGTTCGGGCGTTTCCGGACATTTAAGGTGGACTACTCAGTGGTGCCCTGGGCGACCTTTACCGACCCGGAGGTGGCACGGGTCGGTTTGAATGAGCGCGAGGCGCGCTCTCGGGGGATTCGCTACGAAATAAGCTGTTATTCCCTTGAACAACATGACCGGGCTATAGCTGAAGGCGACAACCGCGGCTTTATCAAGGTGCTGACGCCCCCGGGTAAAGATCGCATTCTAGGCGCCACCATCGTCGGTCCCCACGCCGGTGAATTGATTGGCGAATTCGTGTTGGCGATGCGCCACAAGTTGGGCTTGAACAAGATCCTGGCGACCATTCATATTTATCCCACCTGGTCAGAAGCTAACAAGTTTGTCGCGGCAAATTGGCGCAAGGCTCATGCTCCCCAGCGCTTGCTCGCCTGGGCAGAAAAGTACCATCGCTGGGTTCGATCCGGCTAAAAACCGTTTACAATAGTTCGCTGTCTTTTGATGTCTTTTGATGTCAATAGTCGATCAGGGCTGTTTGCCCCGAACTATAAAAGAGAGCTAACAGAGAGCTAACAGAGAGCTAACAGAGGAGTTGCCTGCTATGACAAAGGTTGCCGTGGTATTGTCGGGATGTGGTGTTTATGATGGCGCGGAAATTCATGAGAGCGTCTTGACCTTGTTGCGCTTGTCGGAAAAAGGTGTCAGCTATCAGTGCCTGGCCCCTGATATCGACCAGTTACATGTGGTCAATCACCTCACGGGTGATGTGGTCGCAGGGGAGAGTCGCAATGTTCTGGTTGAGGCCGCTCGCATAGCGCGGGGTGAGGTGCTGGATCTCAAGGATGCCCGGGTGGAGGACTATGATGCCTTGCTTGTTCCTGGTGGTTTCGGTGCAGCTAAAAACCTGTGCGATTTTGCCGTCAACGGTGCCGACATGACCGTGCAACCGGACTTTCTGCGTTTCGCCCAGGCCATGCACGAGGCTGGTAAGCCGATTGGACTGATGTGCATTGCCCCGGCTATGTCAGCGCGAATTTTCGGAGAGGGCGTCGCCTGCACCATTGGTACCGACGAGGAAACAGCGGCGGCGATTGAGGCCATGGGTGGCAAGCATATCAGTTGTCCAGTGAAGGAAGCCGTTATCGACCAGGAGCGCAAATTGGTGACTACCCCGGCCTATATGTTGGCGGGTAATGTGGCGGAAGCGGCCAGCGGCATCAACCGACTGGTGGATGACGTACTGGCGATGTGTTA
>CBDUUA010000053.1:0-9659 GCA_965370135.1 uncultured Cellvibrionales bacterium | reverse complement strand
TCGGGAAATACGCCGCGCATGCGAACAATTGAGAGCTTGCCGAGATCGAGCAGTTCCTGGTCGAAGCTCAGCTCATGAAGACCCCAGTTATATGCCCCGACGGCACTGCATCGCGCCTCAATCAGCTTTTCAAGGTAGCGATCTTGCTGCTGGAAATGCTGGGGCCTGAGAAACATGCCCTCTGTCCATATTACTTTATTATTGGCCATTTTCTTTCGTGCTCTCGCTGGTTTTCAGCGCCGGACCAGAGGTGTCCGAGTGCTGTGCTGCAATCTGTATTCGAGCGCCTTTTTGATCTAGTGTTATTTACCGCGTTATTTACTTGCTAGTCCCTGTGCCTCGGCATTCACTTCGAAGCTGTTCTTTTTATTGGCGGTGATCGGTATTGCCAGGATGGCGCGGGCTGTTTCGTACTGGGAGTACTCCGCAATCAAGCCGATGTATTGGACATCATCGTCGAGTTCAAATCTCTCGGTGCGCCGTTCGCCGGGGGCAAACTCCTTGAGCCGAATGATGCCGAGGTAATCTGTGCCCAGGCGCTGTTCCGGCTGCTCATAAAGGGATAGCAAATCTTCCCGCTCAAATTGTCTGGAGTCCTTGAGTTTTACAATGCTGATAACCAGCGGTGAGGGGCGGTTATCGTCGTCTGGATTGACTTCGAGACTAACAATGAAGTCGATCTCGGCGCTGGTATTGACCTTTAGAACTGTTCGCGTTTTCTGGCAGCCGGCGCCAAATACAATTGATCCCAGCAGTAGTGAGCTTATTACCCAGCGAGAGCGGCGAGCTAATATCATGGTGATCAATCTCCTCTTATTATATTTTGATGTTGCTGTTGCTGTTGATAGTGAGATCGTAGTAAGCAGCGCCTATTTTTGTTGTTGGCGCTTTGCCTTTAGTTGCTGCACCTGTTGTTCATAGCTGAGTGCAAACTCTTCACCGAATAGCCGATTATACGTGCCTTCCGGATCGCTTATCAGTCTACCATAATGTTTTTGAAAGGCATCCCATGCTTTCGCTTTCTTGCTCCCCGCCAGTCGGCCCTCGATCGGATCGGCGCCGGTTTCTACTATTATCTGTGCGGGATTAAAATGCGCCAGCATTACCTCGTAGGCTGCGCGGGTGCCCGCCAGTGTCGCCATTTGGTGATCTTCCAGATCGTTAAAGCTGTCGTCAATGGCCTTGTCGGCCGGCATAAATGCCGCCGAGGTATTGCTGAACATATAGTTCATGGCGTCATCTATTTGAGCGGCAAACTTTAACGGGTTATTTTCCGTGGCGCCGATAATGGTATGTGTTGCCCGGATTTCATTCTTTATATTACTGCGCGCCCTGAGAATACCCATCAGCCGTGACAGGGTTTGAACCAGGGCCTCCGCCACCGCCGGGGGGAGCTGATCGAGCTGCTCTTTACTCAAATCCCGCAGCCCCATTCGCTGAGCGATAATATGGGCGCCCGGCGCATCGGCAAGTGATTTTACGGCCGCTGTCGTAGGTGCAGATGCAGCAGGCGCAGGTGTGTCCGGGGGCTCCGGCTTCACCTCTTGTGCCACCGGCACTGGTGGTGGCATCGCATGTTGGATGGGCGGTGCGTTGTCGGGTTGAGGGTCTGATTGAGAGCCGGGTTGAGGGTCTGATTGAGAGTCGGGTTGAGAGCCGGGTTGAGGCTCTAATTGAAGGTCCGATTGAGAGTCTGATTGAGGCTCCTGCCACCACTCGGAGTCATCTTGCGGCAGCGGCGGGATCATCGGGTTCCCGGATGGCTGCGAAGGTAGCGCAGCGTTATCGAGCATTTCCAGTGGATCGGTGGGTTCCGCAATATTCGATAACGGCGTTATCGAGGCCGAGGCAGGGTCATGCTGCGGGCTGTCCCACTCTGCCTGTGGGGCGCTACCACTCGATGCCGGATCGAGCCATCGATTCAGGTCATCATCGGGCGCCGCATCGCTCACTGGATGCTCGCTCACAGGAGGCTCGGCGTCTCCGGCGTTGCCACTCGCTTCCGGATCGAGCCATCGATTCAGGTCATCCCCGGGCCCAGGCTCGCTCACAGGAGGCTCGCTCGCAGGAGCCTCGACAGGTTCGGCGTCAATGGCCTTGCCGCCACTGCTGTCCAGAGAGTCTAGATAGCCACCGCCAAGATTGTCCGTGGTCGAAGTGGTATCTTCAAAATCCACGGATAGCTGATAGGGGCCAATGCCGATAATATCGCCTTTATTCAAAGCTATGGCGCTGCCTTTCTCCACGGGAGTCTCCGCGCCATTCAAAAATGTTCCGTTAGTGCTGTGGTCGACCAGGGTAAATGCGCCCTGTTGTTCAGTGATAGTGGCGTGGTTTGACGAAGCTATACGGGAGGCGTCCGGTAGCGTCAGTGTGTTATTGCTGTTGCGGCCTATGGTTGCACCGCCTGCCGGCAAGGTGTGGCTAATGCCTGACAGTTTGGAGCCGTCAGGGGCGGCGACTATTGTTATTATCATCTTCACCTGGGCTTGTTCCTTGCTGCGTGACATTGCGAATATTCTAGCGCATTGTCTACAGCCCTTAGTATGTAACAGTATGTAACAAAGTTACCGTGTACTAATTAAAAGCACCCAGTGCAGAGATTATTCCCTGTTGGCTCCGGGATCAACCCCTTTTCATCAGGGCGATTGCATTGATAGACATTTTGACTACGCTGTGCCTGGAACATTAACCATGCTTTGAGTAAGTCTTATGGGGCTTAACTGGTGAGGCTTCTTCGGGTGCCTTTGCGAGATAGGCAAAAATCATCCTGAATACCTCGTTGCGCAGATCTTCGCGTTCGTTGGCCAGTTGATGATTGGCTCCGGGGATGATGCGTATTTCCGAATAGGTAATCTTTTCGCTCAGGAATTCGAGATTGTATTCCCAGTCGACGATGTCGTCCTGGTCGCCCTGGATGACCAGCATGGAACCCGGCCAGGCGGGATAGGTTTTGGCCTCATCAACCCAGCGGTACAGGTCTCCCAGATAGGCAAGGGAAAGCGATGAGCTCTGTAGCGGATCGCTTTTCACGAAGTCAAGATACTCCTGGTCGGAGGAACTGATGGTATCAACCCGACGAAAACTGCTGGTGAAGGGTTTGGCGATGGTATAGCCAAAGCGACCCCAGCCCATATGCTGGTGATGAATCAGCGGCGCGAGAAAGACAATCCCGTCAAATTTCCTGGTCGGTGAGTGATAGATATATTCGAGGCTGATGGAACAACCGGTGCTGTGGGCAATCAGATGAAAGGGTTTGGGCAGGTGGTTTTCCGAGCGCCCTATAATGTCGCTCAGCTGCCTTGCGCTGAGCTCGAATTCGCCGATATCGGTGCGGGCGCCGGAAGATAGTCCATGCCCGGGAAGATCCCAGGAGACCACCGCATACTGGTGCTCCAGCCCTGCCTTGATCAATTTGGACAAGGTGCCGGTGTGATCTAAAAAACCATGCATTAAATACAGGGTTCCGCGGGGTTCCGGCGGCAGAAAGATGTGCACCACCAGTGTTTGTCCTTCGGAGACGGCGGTACCAAAGAAATGTTGGGCTCCCGTTGGGTTGAGGTCGTAAAACCGGAAGTAGTCCGCAATCGCTTCGGTCGGTACAAAGGCCTGGTCCAGATTCAGCGGGCGCAGGTCTTCCATCACCTGCTCAAGATTGAAACCGGACGTGTATGGCTGTTCCGAATGACTTCGAAAAGAGCTGCACCCGATCAGCAGGATACTCATGAACAGCAGGGCAGTTAGTGTTTTTTTCATGGCAGTTCAACCAGTGGGAGGACGTTAGGGTCGGTGACATATGATACGGCGAAGTTGGGCGTCGAGCCACCGAAGAGTGTCGCTGAAGTAGACTAAAAATAGTTGGGATATGGTTCGGGAATTACAGACGCAGGGTCCGGCTGGCGTTTGTGCTAGCCAGGCGAGTCGGACGTGACGTAAGACGTGTTCAGGGGTCACATTTAGATTTTCTAATTTGCGCGGTGTCTACCAGGTCGAAGATGAAGATTTACATTGCCGCGAATAATCTACCCCTCTTTTTCACTGCGCCCCCGCTCCAGCAGCTTCTTGCGCCGCGCCTCGATTACCTGGGACGTTGCCTGCGTCGCGGATTCTATGGCGAGTTGTTCTTCCCAGACCAAAGCGTCTTTTAGCGGCATGGAGTAGCCGTCGTCGATGAGTGCCTTGTACTGTACCAGCACATGGGGCACGCAGGCGCACATGTCCTCGGCCATCTTTTTGGCCCGATCCAGCAGCTCGCCTATCGGCACCACATGATTGACCAGGCCCCAATCCAGTGCCTGTTGCGCAAACACCGGCGCGCCGGTAAAGGAGATTTCCTTAGCTCTGGACCGGCCGATCAAGCGCGGTAGTTTCTGGCTCAGCCCCCAGCCCGGCAAGATGCCGATGCGAGCATGGGTATCGGCGAAGCGTACGTTTTCCGCGGCGATAATAACGTCGCAGGCCAGTGCCATTTCGAAGCCACCGGTGATGCAGTGGCCATTGATGGCGCCGATGATGGGGCCGTTGAAGGCTGCCATCACCCAGGCCAGCTCGTTGTCTACTTTCTCGGCGGCGTTGCCGGACGGCGGTTCCTTGAGAGCAGGGTCAGCACCCAGTTCCACGAGATCAAAACCGGCGCAAAAGGCCTTGCCGTTGCCAGTGAGGATAATGACGCGCACATTGTCATCGTCAATGCAGTCCTTGAATACAGCAACAAATTCCTTGCGCAGATCCCGCGACAGAGCATTCATGGCTTCAGGTCGATTCAGGGTGACGATGGCATAGCCGTCGTGCTTTTCGAGTAGAACATGGGGCATCTGTCGTTTCCTTTTCTTAGCCGCACTAAGCAGACGAATTTCAACGGGTCAGTGGATTTCAACGGGTCAGTGTACTTGAAAGTGTTCCATTGCGTCGATATCCATCGCGCTACGCTACTTGCAGTCCACGCGCGGGGGGAGGAACCGCAAGTCTTGCTGCAATGCCCCAACAAGGGCTATGTTTCAAGTACACTGACCCCTTGAAAACTCTTGAAAACTACATTTGACGAGGTCGCGCATGTTTGAAGTTTTTGCCGCAACACCCCAGGACATGGGGCCAGGGCAGATTGGCGCCCATGCGGCCCGGGCCGAGGCCATGGGCTTTGATGGTTTGCAAGTGCCGGATGCGGTTCACGATGGCTTGCTATTGGCGGCACTGGCATTGAATGCGACTAGCGAGTTGATTGTCGGCACCGGGGTGTTGCTCGCCTTTCCCCGCAGTCCGATGACGGTGGCGGTGGCGAGCTGGGATTTACAGCAAATGTCCGCAGGGCGTTTTGAGCTTGGGCTGGGCACCCAGGTCAAGGCCAATATTGAACAGCGTTACTCGGCGCGCTGGGATTCTCCGGTGCCGCAGTTGCGGGAATACGTGCAGTCTCTCAAGGCGATCTTTCACAGCTTCCAGACCGGGGAGCGCTTGCGGTTTGAGGGCGAGCACTATCGCTTTACCCGCTTGCAGCCGTTTTTCAATCCGGGCCCGATCGATCATCCGGAACTTCCGGTGCTATGCGGGGCGGTGGGCCCGGCGATGACAAAAATGGTGGCGCGGATTGCCGACGGTATGATTACCCATCCCACCAATACTCCCCCTGAGTACATTCGCGAGGTCTGCCTGCCGCGCCTGCAAAGTGGTTTCGAGCAGGTCGGCAGAGACCCGGCGTCTTTCAAGCTGACGCTGGGGCCCTTGACGGCGACGGGAAAGAACCAGCAAGTGGTGGCTGCCGAGTGGGAAAAGCAGCGCAACTTGCTCGGGTTTTTGTTTTCGACACCGGCCTACTGGCCCAGCCTGGAATTGTTCGGCTGGCAGCACAAGGGCCGGCAACTGCTGGATATGAGCCGCGCCGGCAGTTGGCAGGATATGCCGTCGATTGTCAGCGACGAGGTGCTCGAGAAGTTTGTACCCCGGGGAAGCTATGACGACATCGCCGAGATCTACAAGGCCCGCTATGGCGGTCTCGCCACTCGGATTACATTTCCCATGCCCCAGGATTCGGCCGACGATGCCCTGGCGGCGGCAGCGATCAAGCAGCTTAAATAAGGCCCGCGTTTACCTCTACTGGCTTATGTACGGCTGGTTTATGTTCTGGTGGCTTATGCTCGACTTGACGGTACCGGCTGGGGTTTTTGCTCGGGCAAGCGGGCGGAGATAATACTACAGGCGGCGATCAGGGCAGAGGATGTCAGCAGACAGGCGATCATGCCGGATTGCTGGTAAATCAATCCCGATAGCAAGGTGCCCAACAAACGCCCCGCGGCATTTGCCATGTAGTAGAAGCCCACATCCAGGGATACACCGTCGGTTCGGGCGTAGGATATGATCAGGAATGAGTGCACCGAAGAGTTGATGGCAAACACCGCGCCGAATATCAGCAAGCCCGGAATCAGCGTTGCGCCCGGCGCCAGGCCGAGGGTCAGAAACAGGGCGATCAGGGCGGGTATCAGGCACAGGGCAAGGGACCAGAGGAAGGCGGTTTTGCCGTCCGGTATTACCCCTCGATGGAGGCCGGTAATGCGCGGCGCCAGGGTTTGCACGAAGCCATAGCCGATCACCCAGAGTGCGAGATAGCTGCCGACTTCCACATTGCCCCAGCCGAGCTGGGCCTGGAGATAAACCGGTAGCGCCACCACGAACCAGACGTCGCGAGCGCCGAATAAGAAGAAGCGGGCGCCGGACAAGCGATTGATCGCCGGGCTTTTTGACAGCAGCTCACGGAATTTGGGTTTGAAGCGGGTCTTGCCGAGATCTTTCTGCAGCAACAGCCAATTGAGCACCAGCACCACGGCCAGGCCCACCGCCATACTGGCGACGGCAGCGCGAAACCCCACTAGCGCCAGTAGCGCGGAGCCCATGAAAAAGCCGGCCCCCTTGAGGGTATTCTTGGAGCCGGTCAGTATCGCCACCCATTTATACAATTGTCCCTGGGCATCGTCCGGCAACAGCAGCTTGATGCTGCTTTTGGCGCTCATTTTATTGAGGTCTTTGGCAATCCCCGATACGGCCTGGGCCACCATGACATAGGCAACCGTCAGTAGTGAGGGCTCGACCATCAGCATCAGCAAGGCCACTATCTGCAGCGCCAGCCCCAGCTGCATGGTCATATTGAGGCCCCAGTGCGCCGCCAGCCAGCCGCCGAACAGGTTGGTGACGATGCCGAAAAACTCATACAGCACAAACAGTGTGGCCACTTCCAGCGGGCTGTAGCCGAGTTGGTGGAAATACAGCACCACCAACATCCTGAGGGCGCCGTCGGTGAGGGTGAAGGCCCAGTAGCTGGCGGTGACGATACTGTATTGGGCGAGAGCACTGTTCACGCGGGATGCCTCACAGATCGGCGGCGAGCTTGACCGCAAGCTCCATCATGCGATGCACATAGCCGATTTCATTGTCGTACCAGATAAGGATTTTGACCTGGGTGCCATCGATGACCATGGTGCAGGGGGCGTCGACAATGCCGGAGCGGGTGTCATTGACGTAATCCACCGATACCAGTGGTCTCTCCTCGTAGCCAAGAATGCCGGCGAGACGGCCTTCGCTGGCACATCTGAGGGCCTCATTGACGGCCTCGACGGTGACTGCACGTTCGACTTCAAAGACGCAATCCGTCAGCGAGGCATTGGCCAGCGGTACCCGCACGGCGATGCCGTTGAGCCGACCTTTCAGTTCCGGGAATATTTCGGCAATGGCGGTGGCCGAGCCGGTTGAGGTGGGAATTAGCGACAGGCTGCTGGCCCGGGCCCGGCGCAAATCCTTGTGGTATTGATCCAGGATAGACTGGGTATTGGTGATGTCGTGAATGGTGGTGAGACTGCCGTGGACAATACCAAAGCTGTTGTGGATGACGTCGACTACCGGCGCAATACAGTTGGTGGTGCAGGATGCCGCGGTGACAATATCATGGTGCTCCGCGCGATAGAGGTGATCGTTGACACCCATGACAATATTGAGTGTGCCGTCCTTCACCGGCGCCGACACCACGACCTTTTTGACCCCGCGGTCAAAATAGGGCGCCAGCAACTGCTTCGATTTGAACCGGCCGCTGCAATCGATGGCGATATCAACCCGCGATTCATCCCAAGGCGTATCCTCGATGGCCTGGTGCTGGGTCCAGGCGATGGTCTTGTCGCTGATGCTGTTGTCGTGGATGCTCCTGTCACTAATAGTGATGCCCTCGGCGTTGCCCTCGACAGCGTGATGCCACTGCCCGTGTATCGAGTCAAATTGCAACAGGTGCGCGGCGCTGTGAGCGTCGCCGTCGATCTCATTGATATGCACAATCTCGAGTTCCGGCCAGTCCCAGGCCGCTCTCAGCGCCAGCCGACCCATCCGTCCGAAGCCATTGATGCCGATACGTATGCTCATAAGTCCCTGCCCAACTGCGAATTCCAGGTTATCTGAGGCTTATACCATAATTTAATCGTGTTTGTGTGATGCTGAAGTGGCTGGGGATTATCGGGATTGACAGGTCTTGAATGCCGGGGGGCTGGAACCATCGCCTATACTGCATGTTGGCAAGACAGTGGCGGGCAAGGGAGTGGTTTGCAAGGTAGTGCCTGGCAAGGCCCTGGCCGGGTATTGATCGATTTCCAGTTCGCACTTTAGACAAAACCATAGCAAGCAAGGACATAGCTGATGACAGAGCCCTATACGCTGATGGGTAGCCAGATGTCGCCGTACTCGGTGAAGGTGCAATCCTATCTCAACTACAAGGATATACCCTTTGTCTGGGAGGAGCGCAGTGTACTCAACGGCAAGAAATTCAAGCAACACGCCGCGATACCGCTGATTCCCTTACTCTTGCGGCCCGATGGCCGTGCGGTTCAGGATTCAACCCGGATCATCGAGGCAGAACTGGAGCCTTCGTATCCCCAGCCCTCGATCTATCCGGCGGAGCCCGCGGCGCGATTCCTGTGCGAGCTATTGGAGGAATTTTCCGACGAATGGCTTGTCAAGCTGATGTTCTTTCAGCGCTGGCGGGCAGTGCGGGACCAGAAGTCGGCGGCCGAGCGACTGGCGCGACTCCTGTTTGGTGTGACCTGGTGGGGTAAGCTATCCCAGCCCGTGGTGCGGCCCATGGTCGTGCGGCGCATGGTGGGGCGACTACCCATGGTCGGCGCCACAGAGGCCAATATGCCCCTGTTGCAGCGCTCCTGGGAGCAGTTGGTTGCGGATCTGGAGGTGCATCTGGCCAGCAGGCAGTATTTGTTTGGCGGCAGGCCCTCGCTGGCGGACTTCGGGCTGTACGGGCAAATGGTGCAGGCGTTTTCGGATCCGACGGCAGGGGATTATATTCGCGGCCACGGATCGCAGCTGCAGGCCTGGATCGAACGCATGAGAGCCCCTGTCGATCTGGGGGAATTCGAAGCACTGGATGCGCTGTTCCCAAGCCTGGCGCCGGTATTGGAAAACACCGTTGCTCGTCACTTTCTGCCCTGGAGCGAAGCCAATGCGGTGGCATGGGAGGCGGGGGATAAGCAGTTCACCGTCGCCCTGGATGGCGAAAATTACCAGCAAAAATCCTTTAAGTTTCCCGGGGTGTCCAGGGCTGCCCTGAGGGGAAAATTTGATCGGGTTAAATCGGATAAGCAAACCCTGGCGGCATTGCGCAAGGTGGATTGTTTGCGCTT
>CBDUUA010000052.1:0-9716 GCA_965370135.1 uncultured Cellvibrionales bacterium | reverse complement strand
CCCAGACCACAACCGCTGACACCCGCCTCCGCCTGCTGCGCCGGCAAACGATAAAATCGTCGCAGTGCGCGCTGTCGTAGTTCGGCGGGGATACCGGCGCCGCTATCGCTCAATACCAGTTGGGTCGCGCCCGCTGCACAGCGGATAACGGCATCTATACTGCCGCCCTGCGGTGTGTACTTAATGGCATTGTCCAACAGGTTTCGCACCATGATCGCGAGCAGGCGCGGATTGCCCTCGACCCGGGCGTCCTCCTCCCCCTGCAATGACACCTGTAGTCGCTTCTCGTCGATAGCCGCCACGCTGGCGGCAAGCTGTTCCCGCACCAGACTGGTCAAGTCGATATCTTGGTAGCTTGCGCGCTGGCTCTCCGGCGACAAGCGCGCCAGCTCCAGCAATTGGCTGATCAACTGGCCCATTGAACGGGTGGCCGCCAGTGCCGACTCTATGGCGGGCCGATTGTCGGGAGGGGCTTCAGCCAGGGCATTTTCCAGCTGGGTTTGAATAATGGTCACCGGTGTCCGCAGTTCATGGGCGGCATCATTGGTGAACTGTTTTTCTCTGGCGAGGGCCTTTTTAAGCCGCTCAAAGGCGCGATTGATCGAATCCGCCAGCGGCTGCAACTCCAGCGGCAGTTCGGCGCTGTCAATATTGCGCAGATCGTTTTCATCGCGCTGCGCCACCTGCCAGGCCAGCTTGTCCAGGGGCGCCAACCCCAGTCGCATAATCATCACCACAGCCAGCCCCAGCGCCAGCACCAGGGCGATACCGGTGGACATATCATTGAGTGCAAAGCGCCCCGCCAGCTCCGTTCGCACTGCGGCGCTCTGGCCGGCAACGACCCAGCGCCGGTGCTCACTGTCGTACAGGGAAAAGAACAACCAGGGCTCACCGGCCAGTTCTGCGCTGTGATAGCCCGCCCGCAACGGCACCAATTGCTGCGCCGGCAAACTGGCGGTGTGGCCGAGCAGTTCGCCCTGTTGACGCCAGATTTGAAATCCCAGCTGCGCCTCATAGGGATGGTGCTCGCCGGTGTGACTGATGGTTTCCGCGGCCACCAGTCTCTGGTGCAACTCTGCCAGACCCTGTTGCCCCGCCGCATGATCGATCAACCCGAGCAAGATGCGGGCATACTGGGCCAACTGGGCATCGAAAACTTCGTCTATCTCGTGCATGCCCTGGCGGTAGCTCCATATCCCCTCGAGGACGGCCAACAGCGTTATCGTAGTGAGCAGGGCCACCAGTAGAAAGCGACGCAGTGAATTCATAATTCCAGGGATGATTCGAGGTAGTAGCCCACACCCCTGATATTGCGAATCAGGTTCCGGGGCAGTTTCTTGCGCAGCTTGTGAATATGCACCTCGATGGCATTACTGCTCAAAGCGCCCCCCAGGCTATAGAGCTTTTGTTCCAGATCCTGCTGTGAGTAGACTCGTCCCGGCTGTTCAGCCAGAGTCTTGAGCAGGGCAAACTCCCGTCGCGGCAAGGCGACCAGCTGGCCATCGATACGCAGCTCATGGCTGCCAAGATTCAGTTGCAGGGAACCCAGGGTCAGTACCGAACTATTGGCCGCCGTATTGCGCCGCTCCAGCACCCGCAGCCGGGCGAATAATTCCTGCTGCTCGAAGGGTTTGGTGAGATAGTCGTCGCCCCCCAGATCCAGACCTCGCACCTTGTCATCCAGACTGTCCCGCGCCGTGAGAATCAGCACCGGCAAGCGCTCATCTCGATGACGAATACGCTGCAACAACTGCAAGCCGTCTTCATCCGGCAAGCCCAGATCGAGGATCATCACGTCCACTGTCTCTACTGCCAGAATATGCTCCGCCGCAGCGACCGAAGCGGCATGATCCACCGCATAGCCCTCCCGCACCAGGGCAGTTTCTATACCCTGGGCCAGGGCCAAATTGTCCTCTACCAGTAATACTCGCATGGGTACTTAGGTCACCTCCTTGAGCGCACCGGAGCATAACACCGGTAGCACCCAGTACAGCACATCGGCAGCCGGGAACTCCTCGCCCAGGGCCGCCAGCAGCGACGGCCGCAGATCATCGGCCAGTTTTACCTGGATTTGTACCCGCCGGGCCTTGCCCGACACGTACTCGGCGATGTTCTGTAATTCGTGTTGCTGGCCGTGGCCAAAACACGGCATGCTGGTAAAGCCGTCGACATCGGGCCGGGACAGCAGCCAGTCGATCAAATCCAACTCCAGTTCCGGAGCCAGGTTAAGGCAAATCAGCGACTCAAGCACGGCGACCTCCAGCGGCAAAGCGTTGATAGACCACCGGCAGTAACAGCAGTGTCAGCAATGTGGAACTCACCAGTCCCCCGATAACAACAATGGCCAGCGGCTTTTGTATTTCTGCACCAGGCCCCGATGCCAGCAGGAATGGCGCCAGCCCCAGGGCGGCGATAGCGGCGGTCATTAGCACCGGGCGCAGGCGCCGCATAGTGCCTTGCATCACCACCTCCGCCAGCGGCATTCCCCGGGCCTCCAATTGCCGAAAGCAACTGACCAGCACCACACCGTTGAGCACCGCAATGCCCAGCAGGGCAATAAATCCCACGGTAGCCGGCACCGACAAATACTCCCCTGACAACCACAGCGACATAATGCCGCCGCTCAGGGCAAAGGGGATATTAATGAATACAATCAAAGCGCGGCGCACGCTGCCAAAGGTGATGAACAGAATCAGGAAGATCAGCCCCAGCGCCACCGGCACCATAATGCCCAGGCGTCGACTGGCGCGTTGCTGGTTTTCAAATTCGCCGCCCCACTCGGTGCGGTAACCCGGGGGAAAGCGCAACTCTTGTTGTATCAATTGCTGCGCCTCATCGACAAAGCCCACCAGGTCGCGACCGGTGACATTGGTCCTGACCACACCGAAGCGCTGCCCCTGCTCCCGCCGTACCGACACCGGCCCCTCGCTCAGCACCACGTCGGCGACACTGGATAGCGGCACCATGCGACCCGAGTCGAGCGAAATCATGGCATTGGCCAGCGCCTGCACCGGATCGCCGTGCCGACCGGGGCTGCGCAACAGTACCGGCACCCGCGCCGGGTTTTCAATCAGCTCCGTCACCACACTGCCCTCGAGCTGCCAGCGCAAGATCGCCGCCGCCTCATCCATGGACAGGCCCATGGCATTGGCCAGCCCGCGGCGCGGCTTGACCACCACATACTGGACACCCTCATTGAGTGAGGCGAATACGTCTTCGTTGCCCGGCACCCGGCCCAGTATTTCGGCGACAGCGGCGACCAGCCGGTTGATCTGGGCGATATCCGGGCCGAATATTTTCACCGCCACATCGCCGCGACTGCCGGTCAGCATTTCCGACACGCGCATTTCGATGGGCTGGGTAAAGCCGTAGTTGACACCGACCAGGGTATCGAGCACCTCGCGGATTTTGCCGATCAGCGCCTCCTTGTCGGCGACCTCCCACTGTGCCGGCGGCGCCAACACCAGGAATAAATCGGTCTCGTTCAAGCCCATGGGGTCCATGCCCAACTCGTCCGAACCGGTTCTGGCGATAATGCTGACAATCTCCGGCACCGCTTGCAGCAGGCGTTTTTCCACCTGTAAATCAATGCGGGTGGACTCCTCCAATGAGATCGACGGATGCTTCTCCAACTGTATGATCACATCGCCCTCATCCATGGTCGGCATAAAGGTTTTACCCACTTGCCAGAACCCCAGTACCGCCAGACCCGCCAGCACTGCGGCCAGGATATAGACCTTGCGCGGGTTGGCCAGCGCCCCGCGCAGCAGCGGCTGATAATAGCTGGCGATGCGTCGCGGCAACCAGGGCTCACCGTGGGTTGCATCCTTGAGCAGGTAGGAGGCGATCACCGGGATAACCGTCAGTGACAATATCAGCGACGCAGACAGGGCCATCACAATGGTGCTGGCGACCGGGCGAAATAACTTGCCTTCGAGCCCCTGCAGGGATAACAGGGGCAGGAATACGATAATGATGATGACGATGCCGCTCACCATCGGCAGTGCCACATCGGTGACCGCGCGATAGATATGGTGCAGGCGTGGCAGTGGGTTGCCCCGGCGCTGTACCGCCAACTGCGCCACGATGTTTTCCACCACCACCACTGCGGCATCGACCAGGATACCAATGGCGATCGCCAGCCCACCCAGGCTCATAAGATTGGCCGACATGCCCACGCGATCCATGCCTATAAATGTCGCCATCGCCGCCAGCGGCAGGATACAGGCCACCACCAGTGCCGCTCGGGCCTCGCCCAGGAACAGCACCAGGATAATCATCACCAGCACAATGGCTTCCAGCAGCACTTTACTGACCATGCCGATGGAGCGCCCCACTAATTCACTGCGATCGTAAAAAGGCACCAGTTCGATACCCGGCGGCAGTGAGTCGCGGATATCCAGCAACTTCTGTTTGACACCGGCCACCACCTCGCTGGAATTGGCGCCGCGCAAACCAATCACCAGACCCTGTACCGCCTCGCCCTCGCCGTCCTGGGTCACCGAGCCATAGCGCACCAGGGCATCGCTGCGCACATCGGCGATATCGCCCAGCCTGACACTGGCCCCTGCCGCCGTCGGAATACGGGTTTCGAGGATATCGCCGGGGCCCTCGAAACGCGCATCCAACCGCACCAGTACCACATCGGTGCCGACGGCAAAGCGGCCCGCGCCGTCACTGCGGTTGTTGCTGGCCAGCGCCTCGCGCAACTGGTCGAGACTCACACCACTGGCGGCCATGGCCGCAACCTCGGGCACCACCTGCCAGGCCTGGACAAAGCCCCCCAGAGCGTTGACATCGGCGACACCGGGCACTGTGCGCAAGGCCGGCCGAATCACCCAGTCCAGCAGTTTGCGGCGTTCGGTGAGGGAGTAAGCCTCGCCCTCCACGGTGAACATAAACATATCGCCCAAGGGCGTGCTCAGGGGAGCCATGCCGCCGCTGACCCCCGGCGGCAAACGTTCCCAGACTGTCGCCAGCCGCTCCGCGACCTGCTGGCGGGCCCAGTAGACATCGGTGCCCTCCTCAAAATCGATGGTAATATCGGTGAGCGCATACTTCGCCACTGAACGCAGCGTGCTCTGGCGGGGTATACCCAGCAACTCTACCTCGATCGGGAAAGTGATGCGCGACTCGACCTCCTCGGGCGTCATCCCCGGGGCCTTGATGATCAGCTTGACCTGGGTGGGCGAAATATCCGGAAAAGCGTCAATAGGCAGTCGCTGCAAACTGTAGTAACCACCGCCCAACAACAGCAGCGCCACTAACAGCACCAGCAGGCGCTGGCTGAGGGCGAACTGCACCAGCTTATTCAGCATCGCCGGCTCCGCCCAGGCCCATGACCATACCCTTGAGTGCAGCGCTGCCGCTGGCCACCACCTGCTCCCCCGACACCAGGCCGGACAGTGCCAGCCAGCCGTCCATCGCCGGCGCCAGCGCTACCGGGCGCACTTCGTAAGCCTCACCGACAGCGACGAAGACTACCGTTTCGCCGGCGATACTGACCACGCTGTCACGGGGCAACCACAGTCCCTCGCGAGCTGTAAACTGCAACTGCACCAGCAATGATTGGCCCGGCAACAAGGATTGGCCCGGCGGCAGTCGGGGCTGTGGCGGTGTCAATTCAGCGGTCAACATCACTGATTGGGAGTTCCGCTCGATGGCGGCGCCCACCTGTAGTACCCGGCCCAGGGCGCGCTGCTGCCAAACCACCGCATCCCCCACGCGCGCCCGGGACGCCAACTGCTGCGGCGCCAGGATGACGAGCCACAGTTGCCCGGGATCACCGATATGGTACAGTTCCTGACCGGCGGCAAAGGCCTCTCCCGGCTGCACCTGGCGCTCTATCACCACACCGTTGATGGGCGCTCGCAGGGGCAACAAGCTGCGCATCTCCCGGCCCTGTCGCAGTAGTTTCAATTCATCTGCGGTAAAACCCACGGCAGCTAACTGGCTCGCCAACTCCATCACCATGGCCTCTCCCTGACGCCACTCGGCACGGGTCTGCTGCCAGCGCTTTTTCGAGATGACACCACCCTGGTACAGTGCCTCATCGCGCTTTTTGGAGGCCCGGGTGCGCTCAAGCTGGTCAATCGCTCCCAGGTATTGCCGCTGCAGCGCCAGCGCCTCGGGGCTGTGGATCAGGCCAAGTTCAGTCCCCACCTCTACCTGCGCCCCCGGCAACAAACTCAATTGCTGTATCGTGCCGCTCACCGGCAAGGTCAACATACGCTGGTGCTGGTCATTGATCACCAACCTGGCCGCCACCGGATCTGATTGTTCATAGGCGACGGTACCCGTGCTATAGAGCTCTATTTCCAGTGCTTGTCTCTGCTGCGCTGTCAATTCCAATACCGTCAATTCCGGTGCCGTCGATTCCCCCGTCGACCCCCCCGTCAACCCCAACAACGGGGCCCCAAACGCAACCATGGGCGCGCAGCAGAAAAATAACAGCAGCTGAATCCGGCGTAAAATAGTCATTGGGGCAAAACTCCCACAGCCTGGTTGTAGCGAGCCACCAGGGCATCGCGGGTCAGGCTCAACAAGGTGTAGCGCTGCTGCGCCCGGGCCAGATCCTGTGCCGCTCGCAAGACTTCTATCACGGTAATTTCCCCCTGCTCATTGGCCAGTTTCTGCATGCTGTAAACCTGTTGTGCAATGTCGACCAGCACCTGGCTATCGGCCAGATTACTGTTGTTGACGTGGGCCTGGTGGCGCACTTCGTGCAAGTCCTCATCGAGCTTGCGCCGCAGGTTCTGCAAGGCCACTTCCGCCTCCAGCAGCCGCTGCTGTGCGCGGGACACAGCGACGGCATTGCTCTTGCCCCGCCCCAGGGGAATATCGAAGCCGATACCGATGCTATCCAGGGGCGGCGCCACCTCATCAAAATTCTCCCGTTTCAAGCCCACCGACAACGCCGGCCGCAGACTGCCGCTATGGCGATTGGCGCCCAGCTCCGCCCGCAATAGATCGACCTCGGCCATCGCCAACTGCAACAACGGGTGCTGCTCGGTAATAACGGCAATTGTCGACGCCTGCTCCAGCCCATCTGCAGGCATGGTATCGAGCCCGGTGACCAGGCGCCAACGCCGGGAACTGTCAATCAGTTGCGTCTCGGCGTCGAGCACCTGGGAGCGAAAATCAAAGACTTGCTGGCGGGATTGCAGCAGCTCGGTGCGGGCCACGTCGCCGGCCTCAAACCGGTCTGCCATCTGTCCTGCGTAGCGCTCTGCCCCCGCCAACAATTGCTGTAACAGCTCGATGCGGCTGCGAGCGTCCAGTAACTGCCACAGGGCGCGACGCACCTCGGCAGCGATAGCGAGGGTCCTGCCCCGGGTTTGCAGCAGCGCCAGGGCGGCATCCTTGTCGGCGGCGGCGCGAATCGCCTTGCGCTCGCCGGCCCGCCACAGGGGCAGGGTCAGAAATAGCTCCGCTTCGTAGAAATCGCCGTCGTTGCTCCAGTTGTAGTCGCGCCAGCTACCCCCCAGGCTGGGCGCATCCCCCAGCCAGGCGGCGCCGTGCTCGCGGCGTGATTCCGCCACCTGCTGTCGCTGCAGTGTCCAGTCCTGTAGACGCAGGCGCTCGGTGGCGGCAGTGACTACCTGCGGCAGGGACAAATCGCGATCCTCCGGCAAATTGGCCATATAGGCGCCGTGTTCGCTGCCCTGGGCCAGGCCAATAAGCAGCAGCCAAAGTGCTATCACCGTCAAAAGCCTTACTATAGGCATGGTTAATTTAGAATCTCCCAACATGTCAGCCATATCCTAAACAGCAAAACTTAAGGCAGACTTAAGGCGATCCGCTCGGCGCTAAATGGCACTTACTTAAGCGAAATACCACGGCCTCCGCCCAAGCTGAGGTCGAATTTATTCGACCAATGCTAGAGTTCGTGCAACCCTTGGCCGAATAAATTCGGCCCTACACCGCTTAAGTAAGTGCCATTCCGCACGAGCCCGGTTGCCTCGGCGCGGCTATGCGACATACAATGCGCGCCCACAAATGATCCAAACCGGGGTAATCAATATGAAAGATATGTTTTTCAGGGCTGCTGTCTGGCCTGTGGTATGTATAACCTTATTATGGGGCAGCTATAGCCAGGCTGCGGCGATCAAGGTACGCGGTGAGCGGGCAGGCCACTGGGACGTCAGTTTTATGCTCAATTACATCGACGGCGACACCCTGGATGTGGATGGCTTAAACGATGCCAAGGTCGACAGCGATTTGGGTTGGGGCCTGGGTTTTCACTACAACTTCAATGCCCATTGGAACCTCGGTTTTGATATGGCGTTCAATCAACCCGACTACGAAGTGCGGTTTGACGCGGCTGAGCCCGGCGAGGCGCCGAATCCGGTCCATCTTGATCATACCGCCAATCGCTTCGATGGGCAGTTCAATGGACAGTACAATATTCTGAGCGGCAACTTCACGCCCTATATACAGGCGGGACTGGGTTGGACTTATACCGACTCCAATATTGTAAAAAGCCTGAGCTATTACTGTGGCGGCTACTACTATCCCTACTGCCGCACCTATGCCAATACCTTTGACGAGACCGCCTTCTCCTACAACCTGGGCCTCGGCCTGCGCTGGGATGTGAACGATGCCATTTTCCTCAAGGTCGCCTATATTCAGCAATGGGTTGATAGCGACGGCTCCCCCTCGCCCAAGACCGGGCGCGCCGAGATTGGCGTAATGTTCTGATGCAACTGCGCCGGGCATCCAGCCCGGCGCACTCCCCCCAAAAAATAGGGTAAGTGCAGCTCCTGCTCACGAGCAGTCCCGGGATTAACTAATCAGCAAGGACAGGAGTCACGAGAAATGAAAAAACGGAGCATTCAGGTATTCATTATCGCGGTTTTCCTCTCGCCACTACTTGGTGCTGCAGCTGAGCCTCCCGCACCCGAGGAAGGGAAGGGGCTGGTAGTGCTTTACCGACTGGCCAAAGCTAAAGGGGCGGCTATACGCTTTAACCTCAGAAGCAGTAGTGGGTTATCGGCAAACCTTTCAAACGGCTCGTGGCTCTATGAACAACTCGAGCCTGGCAAGTACACATACTGGGTGAGTTCGCCATCTTTCGACGGTCAGGATGCTATTACTCTCAATGTCTCAACGGGCCAAACCCTCTATCTGAAAGGCGAAATCAAATGGGGCTGGCCAGCAGGTCGTACAAAATTCGCGCTGGCACCAGAGTCAACCGGGAAGGCTGAACTAGCCAAAATAAAATAAGCTTTTTATGGGCCTGCTATGCACACAGTATGCGAATGAATTCGCACCTACAGCAGGCTGGCGCACTAAAGCGTTTCTGGATGTTCCAGATAGCGCACAATTGCGTGCAAGAGACGCGCCGAGCCAGCACCATCAACAATGCGATGATCGAAGCTTAGGGTCACTTCGCTAGCACGAGCACAATCCCAGGTGCTGGTGGCAGGATTCCAATCAGGCACCCGCTGCACCGAACCAATACCAAAGATAAGGCTTTGCGTATCCACCGGCAAGGGCGTTGCCCAGGTGATTTTGAGACTGCCGTAATTGCTCACAGTTGCAATACCGCCACGAGTGGCATCAGGATCAAGTCGACGATCCAATGCGCGTTGCTGCAAATCTGCCACCTGTCTGGTGAGCCGTGCCAAATCAAGAGTATCAACCTCCCGCACAACCGGCGTTAGCACACCATCCTCAACCTCAACCGCGAGACCAAGATCAATCTGCTTCGGCAC
>CBDUUA010000051.1:0-9795 GCA_965370135.1 uncultured Cellvibrionales bacterium | reverse complement strand
CAGATGCCATTCCCGGTGCTATTCCAGGGTGTAGGTAAACTTGTTGCGAACACCGGACACCTCGGTGGGTTCACCGTCTACTACTCGCGGTTTGTACTTGAACTTCAGCGAGGCCTTCACCGAAGCAGAATCGAAAACACCGGAAGGTTGGCAGTCGATGACCCGGGAATCCCGAATAGAGCCATTCCTGGTCACGGTATATTCCACTATGCAGTAGCCCTGAATACCGCGAGTTTGCGCGCGCCTGGGGTAGATGGGCGCGACCTTCACAATCGGCAGGTATTCGCCATCGGAGGCCGACAAACCGCCGATACTAATTTTCACATCCGCCCGGGGTGCAAAACTGACACTGATCGAGGTATCGACATCAAATTTCGCAGCCTGTGGTGTTTGCATCTCCGGCGGCGGCACATCGGGATCTTCCGGCTTGTCCGGCTTCACCTCCTTTAACTGGGCCTCTATTTTGGTTTCGCCCAGGCGGATATCGGCGATTCTAATAGCGGCATCTTCGTCGAGATTGACATCGCGCATCGCTATCAGCGAGTACATGACCATGAACAAGGCCACCGTCACCACCGCTGCCAGCAGCGTGCCGCTGACACAGCTGAATACCTTGCCTGCGCTCATCACTGATTATTCTTCAACAGTCGCAACATGAATGTCCTCTACCGGTACGCCGGCACTTTTTGCCGCACTAAATACCAGGGCAAAGGTCTGTGCATGGGAGCTGGCATCAGCCTGAATGACCACGGCGCCCTTGGAATTTTCTGCCCGCAATCGCTCAACGAAGCCTTTTACGGACACCGGTTTAACCAACTGTTTGTCGATCCAAATTTCATTTTCAGCGCTAATGGCAATAAATATTTTCTGGTTTTTAATACTTTCCAGGGTGTCAGCGACCGGACGCTGTACGTCAATCCCCGCCTCCTTGATAAAAGTTGCGGTGACGATAAAGAAGATCAGCATAATGAACACCACATCGAGCATGGGTGTCAGGTCTATCTGCTGACCGCTTTCCTCAGCGGCCGGTCTAATCAATGATCTGCTTTTACGCATGTGCCTAATGCTCCATCAACCCAAGATCCTTAACCCAAGTCCTTGCTTAATCGATCTTGCAAGAGCCGGGTTTCGGTCATGGCCAGGCGCTCGATATAGGTATTGGCAAATACCCCGGACAAGGCCGCCACCATACCCGCCATAGTGGGAATAGTGGCGCGGGAGACACCACCGGCCATGGCCCTGGCATCGCCGCCTCCGGTAACTGCCAACACATTAAACACATCGATCATGCCGGTTACAGTACCTAACAAGCCCAGCAGCGGACACAGTGCCACCATGGTCTTTATCATCGACATGTTCTGCCGAATTTTGATTGCGATCCGTGAAATCAACAGGCTGCGAATGCGGGATGCGTTCCAGGATCGATGTTCGCGCCGCGCCTCCCAGACCGAGACAGCACCGGATATGTCCTGTTTCAGGCCCGAGTGAAAATACCAGATTCTCTCAAAAATGGCTGACCACATTAAAAATGTGAGCAGGGCGATCAGCCACAGCACCGGCCCGCCAGTATCCATAAACTGCATCAGGCGATGGTAGTAATCGAGGATGGCGTAATACATGAGCTGCCCTTATTTACTCAATTGCGCCTCGGTATGCTCGGCGATAATGCCGCTGGTCTGCTCCTCCAGGATCTGCACCACGCGTTTGGAGCGAGCGGCGACCATGGTATGCATCAGCACCGTGGGAATAGCCACCAACAAACCCAGCACGGTCGTGATCAAGGCCGAGGAAATGCCGCTGGCCATGGCCTTGGGATCACCGGCGCCGTATATAGTGATAGCCTGGAAGGTAATAATCATACCGGTCACCGTACCTAGCAGACCCATCAAGGGAGCCACCGCCGCGATGATCTTCAAGGCGCCCTGGTATTTTTCGAGCGAGGGAATTTCTTTGAGCACCTGTTCGTTGAGCTTGAGCTCTAGGGTCTCGGTATCCATGGTCGGATTGGCCTCGTGAATAGCCAGCACCCGGCCCAGAGGGTTATTCGGGTTAGCCTTGCCGCTCTTCAACTGGGAACTGACCTTGCCGCTGATAGAGGTCAAGGCCAGTAAGCGCCAGATAGCGATAACTATGGCGATCACCCCCAGAACGGTGATGGCATAGCCCACATAGCCACCCTGATGCCAGCGCTCTTCCAGGGTCGGGGTGCCGATCAGGGCGGACAGCAAGGAGCCGCCGGTGGGCCCGGTTGGGTCGATACCAAAGCTGTTCATGCCGCCATCGGACGCCTCCAACTCGGCGGCCCATTTCAGGTAGCGGCTATGGGGCTGCCGCGGCAGCTGTTCCAACTTGCTGCCGGTAAAGCCCAGGTAGTTGCCCTCGCTTACCAGGTTAAAGCTGCCGACGCGCACCACACTCTGCTGCTGCTCATCGCCATTGGGCTTCACCACAACGGCGTCGAATTGGGCGACATTGCCGGACTCAGTCATTTCACGCTGGATCTCAAACCACAAGTGCTCAATTTCCGCGATGGTAGGCAACTTGTCCGAGCCGCTTATTTTTTGAATCAGCTGCTGGAAAAACTGCTCTCGATCCGGGAACTGTGCGCTCACCGGGGACACCTCGACCACGGACACCATATCACCCGCAGCCGTAGTCAAGTGGCCGAACAACTCATTGAGAGAGCCTTTCTGGTCGGTCAGGCGCTGGGTGGCGGCGACGACTTGTTTCTCGTTGTCCTCAAACTGCTGCTCTTTGGTGGCCGACAGCGCCTCCAGCCGGCTGCGCTCTGCCCTGGCCTGGCTGAGCATCTTTTCCTGCGCGGCCTTGTCGCGCCGAAATTGCGCCTCCCGTGCCTTGTTTTCCTTGCCCTCGGCGTAGCGGCCGTCCTTCACCATCTGTAGCAATTGCTCCAGTGTTTTGGGTTTGTCCTGCGCCAGCGCGCCGCTGCTGGCGATGCTCAGTGCGCAGACCAGTAGTACCACGAACCTGGTAAAAGGTGCCACGATCCTGGTAACAGATATTTTGCGCGCTTTCATTGCTTTCATTGCTTTCATTGCTTTCATTGCTTTCATTGGCGAACAGCCTCCGGTGCGGCAACAGGTACCGTCAGGATATCCTTGGTGGCCTGATTGTCAGCAATTCTGATCGCCTGTCGAATGGCGTTCTTGTATTGGCCGCTATCCAACTGCACCCATGCTTTCACCTCCGGATCCCAGGCCCCGGAGATTTTGGTATCTGTCGATTGGTACATCAGCGCAATGCGGCCAATTTGCAATAGTGTTACTTCGCGCTCACTGCCGGGCTCGATCTCAACCGTCCCTTTATAGGTGCTGATCTTGCGACCGTACTCGTTTTCAATTTTGTAGGCCTCCATCACCTGGCGGAATTTCTCGGCAACGGTGAGATCGGAGCGTGACAAATTGGCGCGCAGGAACTCCAGGCGCTGCTCGCGCTCTTCGAGGTAAAAGGGGTAGTCGAGGGCAACGAAAATGCCAAGTGACTCAATCATGCGTTCAATAAGCGCCGGCATCTGCCGCTGCACCACCGTCACCTGTACAATGGAGCCTTCGATCTCCTGTATGCGCCTGTCTTGATCGGCAATCTGTTTATCGAGACGACTGATATAGACTTTCAAGCCTTCGCTCTGCTTCAGCACCTGCTTGTAGTCCTGTAATCGATCGCGAGTGTCGTCGGCCAGCTGGTCGATCTTCTGCTGGGACTTTTGCGCGTCCCTCGTTTTGGCCTGTCCTACCTGGAACACACTGTCCAGCTTATCTGCCTGCACGCCGGACGCGCCGCCGACTGTCAGCACAGTAATCGCCACAGCACTAGCGAGCGATCTCAATCGATGGTCAATTAATCGATGCGTCTTCATGGGAATAGTGATTCCTTGGAGCGTTAATGATTTAAGCAATTATTTTTTATTGAGCGCTTTGGCATAAGCCCCCCCGTATCACCAACACCGACACCGACACCGGGACTGCCAAACCGGCAATTTAATAACAGGCGATGGCATTAATCAATTGCAATTGGGGTCGATTTCCGTCTATGCCGCTATTATTCGAGCTGTTTTCGCCGCATTCCGGCTAACTCCATGATTGATGCGTATTGATAGGCCACTGTTGATTGACCGCTGGTGATTGACCGCTGGTGATTGACCGCTGGTGATTGACCGCTGGGTTAGCAGACTACAAAGGATCATTCCTGGCAACGACGCGCCAACACCACCAAACTATAGTCATAGGCGCCGGGCGCGGCAGCCGGAAAATACTCTCGACTCAGCTCAATCCAGTCCCCTGCATCATAGTCCGGGAAATAGGCATCGCCCTCCAGCTCGGCGTGAACCTCGGTCAGGTACAGGCGCTGGGACAATGGCAGCATCGCGCGATAGACCCCCTCGCCGCCAATCACCATCAACTCCTCGGCCTGCTCTCGCTGCGCCAATGCCAACGCCTGCCCGGGATCGGCCACGGTGATAATCCCCGCCGCCTTGAACGCCGGCTGTCGCGTCAGCACAATATTGGTTCGGCCCGGCAGCGCCCGGCCTATCGACTCATAGGTCTTGCGCCCCATCAGCAGGGGCTTGCCCATGGTCACACGCTTGAAATATTTTAAATCCTCCGGCAAATGCCAGGGCAGGGTATTGTTGCGCCCGATAACCCGGTTGCGAGACAGCGCTGCGATCATGGCGACTCTCAAGGCTGCTCTCCTGACCACGCTAAAAAAAACAGCCCCGGCGCAGCAATCTGGCAGTGGGCATGTTTGGCATAGACAGCGATTGTCAACAAATTAGCTCTCCTACTTCCTTATGCCGGGGACAGTCTTTTATACTAGCGAGATAATTCACGCAACACCATTCGCATCTCTTAACCCCCATACACCAGCCCCCATACACCAGCAGCGGCAATACGCGGAGACAGCATGCAACAATATCTTGCCCTACTACAGGATATTCTGGACCACGGCGTCGAAAAAGGTGACCGCACCGGCACCGGCACCTGCTCCGTATTCGGACGCCAGTTCCGACACGACCTGCAACAGGGCTTCCCCCTGCTCACCACCAAGAAATTGCATTTCAAAAGTATCGTCAACGAGCTGATCTGGTTTTTGAACGGCGACACCAATACCCGCTGGCTAAAAGAAAACGGCGTGTCTATCTGGGACGAATGGGCCACCGACGACGGCGATCTGGGCCCCATCTACGGCAAGCAGTGGACCGCATGGCCGACCCGTGATGGCGGCAGCATCAATCAAATCGATTACGTGGTCGACTGCCTGAAAAACAACCCGGATAGCCGCCGCATATTGTTTCACGGCTGGAATGTGGAGTACCTGCCCGACGAAACTCTCAGTCCCCAGCAAAATGTCCAGCAGGGCAAAATGGCGCTGCCCCCTTGCCACCTCATCTACCAGTTTTATGTCGCCGGCGGCAGGCTCTCTGCGCAATTGCTAATCCGCAGCAGCGACAGCTTTCTCGGCTTGCCCTACAACATCGCCAGCCTGGCACTGCTGACCACCATGCTGGCGCAGCAGTGCGACCTCGACCCGGGGGAAGTCATCATCTGCACCGGCGACAGCCACATCTACTCCAACCACAAACAACAGGTAGAGATGCAACTGGCGCGCACGCCAGGCACCCTGCCGCAAATAAAGCTGCTGCGCAAACCAGCCTCCATCTACGACTACCGTTTCGAGGATTTTGTGCTGCTCGATTACCAGGCCCAGGCCCATATCCCGGCGCCGGTTGCTGTGTAGAATTGGAAATGCTGGTGATCAACGCGAAGCGCAGCTTCATTTGAAGAGCGCTCCTTTTGGCGCAGATCGAAATTCAGGGTAAAAGCCGATATATATTAGAAAGCTCTCTCAATTGCTGATATTCAAGCCTTCGTCCTCAAGGATTCCGCCAGGGTCTGCGACGGGCTTTCACCAAATAACGCCGCGTAATCCCGGGCGAAGTAGCCGAGGTGACCAAAGCCAAACCTGTTCGCAACCCGGGTCACGGTGGCATTGGGTGAAGACTCGCCGAGCAGGGCGCAGCGGCAAGCATAGAGCCGCCGACTATTGACGTAGCGCTTGGGGGATATACCGAGCACCTGCCCAAAGGCGTAGCGCAGCGTACGCGGACTCACCTCGCACACGCGGGCCAGCGTTTCAGGCCCGAGTGGGGTATCAAGATGCGCCTCGATATAATTCTGCGCCCGTTTCACATAGCGCAGGCGATTCCGTACGACCAGGGATTCGCTTTTATGGTCAGCGGCAAAGGTTAAGACTGCGATGAAGGTGCTTATCAGTTGCTCCTCGGCTTCCTGCAGAGAGACATTAGGCCTATCTCCCGCCGGCGTAGCACTGGCAGTTCGAATGAGCCACTGGATATCATGCTTCAGCACATGCAACAGATTGCCCGGCAGCGATAGGGCGCGCGTGTCACCGATGATCAAGGCGGCATCATCGATGTTCGATAATTCAAGGGCGCTGAGCAGCTGCGCCAGCGGCAAGCTGACGGTCATCAGATGATGCTCCGCCGGCGATCGATAAAACGCCTCAGAACCGGGGCAGATGATTGCGACATCGTTCTCGGCCAGCGGCTTGCCCTGAAAAACACCTCCCATTGCGGTATTCAACGGCAGCACCAGAGGCACATAGTCTGGCGGTGGAGTGCCGGAAACAACCAGTGATCGGCTACAGTATCGTTGGCCTATCCGCAAGTCCGCACACAGGGTCGGCTCAAACCAGGCTTCGAACTTACCTCTGCCCAATTGCTGGTACTGCGCATCCCAACCCAGCACCTTCGACCAGGCGTTGAATTCTGCACAATCCAGGGTATTGAGCCTCGCCATGGTGGGAATGCCTCTCAATAATTGCCGAAACAGGATAATAGGACAATTATTCCTATTGGCGCAATAAATCGGGGCAATGAATGAGTGCAGTGACGATACTCATAAACGGGATGAAGATCAGCGGCGCATCCGACGTAGAGAAACATTTTCCCCCATTTCATCACCTGAACTTCCTTGCTTGACGGATGATCCCGCACAAACGTTAATCTTGCCAGTAAGATCATGAAGAAAAAGTGCCGGTATGGTTGAACTAGCCACGACAAAGATGTCTTCAAAGGGACAAGTTGTCATTCCCGAAGAAATTCGCAAACGATTGGGCCTGGAGGCAGGGACACAATTCGTGGTGCTCGCAGAAAAAGACACTGTCATTATGAAAGCCATCTCAACGCCTGCGATGGAAGAATTTGACAGTCTGTTAGCAGAAGCTAGAAAACAGGCGAGAAAGGCCGGGATAAAGCAGGCCGATATTGAGTCTGTTATCTCGGCAGTGCGCTCCGGGAAATGAGAGTTGTAATCGATACCAAGGTCATCATAAGTGGCGACAGCGACCTGCTCACTGTATCCGGCTACGAAAATGTTCAGATTATGGCGCCAAGGGAATTCGCTGACCGATACATCAGCTTATCCAAAGACTCGTTATATCGCTCGAGCAGCAGGCTTAGCCGCCGGATCACGGCGGCGATGCGGCCTGTATTTTCCTGCCGTGATAACGCTGTAACGACACTTCGGCAGTAAAGGCAATGATCAAAAATGAGAGGAAGATCAGCAGCGCGTGGGGCGAGGTTTTAACTGTGTACAGGACCCAGACCAGAATTGCGAAAATGCAGGCAAGGACGCTCATTATGATCAAGACGCGATTTAAACCCTTCCGCCCAACCAGGCGCAGCGCACCGTAATTGACCAGCGAATAAACCAGCAGCGAAGTGGCGCTGCCAAGTGAGGCAACAGTCGTCAGCGTCAGAAAATTGACCATCAACAGCGCAAACAAGGCCGAGATCGTCAAGCCACGGGTGCTTGCGCGAATTTTGCGTTCGAAGCGCGATGGCAACTGCCCATACTCTGCCAGCGTATAGGTGATTCTGGTGACACCGAAGAGCCCCGCATTGAGGCAGGTCACGGTCGACAATACTGCACTGATCAGCAGCACGGTAAAGCCAATTTCACCGAATATCGAGCGCCCGGCTACCGCGACCAGGGTCGCTCCGCTGGTTTTCAATTCCTCTGCGCTGACCGCCCCCGTGATCGCCAGTGCGAGCCCGACGTAGAGCAACATCACGATGATGATAGTGGTATACATCGCCCGCGGCAGGTCGCGGGCCGGATTCTGCATATCTTCAGCGGCATTACTGATAACAGCGAAGCCGGTAAAGGCGAAGAAGGTCAGCGCCAGGCTGCCGAAGATCGGCGTGGCAGAGGGCCAGGTTTCAATTGCGAGCCGCGCACCCTGAGCATGGGTCGACAAAGCGACGGCAAACGCGGCGAGCAGTGCCACATTGGCGATAACAATAACTTTTTGTGCCTTACCGACCAGCCTGGAACCCACCAGACTCAGCGCGGTCAGCCCCAGAATCAGGCCGGACGCCAGGACTCTCTCCCACAACAAGGGGTCCTCGACGATGCCGATAAGCCGGGCCGCGAACTTGCCGAATGCCAATGAGATCATCGACATGCCGATGAGCTGGGAGATGTAAAACAGGATGGAACAAGTACCGGAAAAGGTACCCGTGCCGTAGGCTCTGACAAGATACTCCACCACACCACCCCGCGATGGGTAGCGGATACCGAGTTGGACAAAGGAGTGCCCGGTGAGAAGCGCGATAATCCCCGCGCAAAGAAATGAAACCCAGACTGCAGACCCCGCCTTGACTGCGGCCTCGCCCATTAGCGCAAAAATGCCGGCGCCGACCATGGAGCCGACACCGAGTGCGACAGCGCCCAAAAAAGATATTTTTCTCGTGCTCGGCTGCTCATTCACGGCATGGGTTCCCTGGTCGTGATCCGGGCGCGTCTGCACTGCACCCCCGTAAACTAGAAAAGGATAAGCCGCTAGTTCACTTCCGTGACCATAAGAATCGACTGTTCTTCGCCAATCACCCGAGTGCTGTGACCTTTACTGCCTGATTCTTCCAGATAAGCGATAGTGCCGGCCGGTAGCACCCGCTTCTCCCCATCGCTGACACCGATCTCCAAAGATCCCGAGGTAATAATCATCCACTGGTGCTTGGGTGCGGGATGGAAATCGCCAAACCAGCCCGGAGGAAAACCTATTGCGACGGTACCCGTTGCACCACCCAGAGAAGACACGGCAATAGGGGGTGCCGGTGGCGCATAATCAGCTTCTTTCAAGGGGACTTCCACGTCCTCAAAGTGGGTCTCCCTGTTTTCGTCCGCATAAACTTTTACGTATTTCAATGTCAATTCATGACTGCTCATTGCGTACACCTCACTCTATGACGCTATGGCTATCACTAGCACTGATCGAGAAAATCCTCGCCACGGCAGCCGCGGCGAGGATTTTATAGCATCAAAACGTCGAAACCGTTTCGAAACTACGTCAGAACTATGAAGCCTCTGTACCCGATTATTAGTTTTTGACTTCAGGCCCTAGCACAATCTGATAGGGCTCCCGGTGTTTCTGCAAAATCAACGGGCGAGAGGGTCGGTGCCCCAGGAACACTTCGCCACCGATGGACTTCATAAGCTTCTCCCAGCGCTTTTTATCTTCCGAGCTCATCGCATCGACGACTTCCAGAACGTACTGATGCATGCTGACTGTATCCGGCCACGCGTCCCGTTCAACCGTTACGCCCTGCAGTTTATAGATCGCCCTGCCCATCGACTGGCGGTTCATGGAATTCGGATCGTCGGTAACGATGGTGCCCTCTGGGCGTCCCGGCTTCTCGGCGAGCCAGGCCTCGTAGGCCTTTGCATTCGCCTCGAACAGGGGGCCAAAATC
>CBDUUA010000050.1:0-9850 GCA_965370135.1 uncultured Cellvibrionales bacterium | reverse complement strand
TGGTGCGGCAGCACAGGTGTGCGGTTGCCGAGAACACTACATCAATTTACCTACAAAATGGGAATGCGCCCACCCGGTTTATACCTTTGCTACAATGCGGCCCCGCCGTGGCGAGACACTGTGGTTCTAATCGAAACAGGCAGATTGACCATTATGCAACATATGCAAGGATTGCCGCCGGAGCCAGGCGCAGCTCACGATTGGCAGGTAATAGCGCGATTGTTGCCCTATTTGTGGCAGTTTCGGGGCCGGGTGGCGATTGCCTTGGCGCTGTTGGTGGCGGCCAAAACCGCCAACGTCATGATACCGCTCAGTCTCAAGTACATCGTTGATGCCCTCGATAAATCCCTGGCCCAGCCGCCGCTGCACATCATTCTGGTGCCCATGGGGCTGGTGCTGGCCTACGGTGTGTTGCGCTTTAGCTCAGTATTTTTTGGCGAGTTGCGGGATGCGGTATTCGCTCGGGTGGCTGAGAGCTCATTGTCGGCCATTAGCCTGGCGGTATTCCGGCACCTGCATCAACTCGATCTCAGCTTCCATCTCGATCGCCGTACCGGTGGTATATCCCGGGATATGGAGCGGGGTACCAACGGCATCAGTTTTCTACTGCGCTCGGTGGTCTTCAGTGTGGTGCCCATTTTGATAGAGGTGGTACTGGTGGCCATTATCATGGCGGTGACGACCGATGCGCTATTCGCCTTCATCGTGCTGGCCGGTGTGACGCTGTACGTGGTATTTTCAGTGTGGATGACCAATCGTAGAACTGGATTGATTCGAACCGCCAACCAGCGTGATAGTGACGCCAACCATCGGGCAATTGACAGCCTGCTGAACTACGAGACCGTGAAGTACTTCAATAATGAAGACTACGAAGCCACTTGTTATGAGCGGGATCTACGGCGTCGCGAGGATGCCAAGGTCCTCAATTTTTACAGTCTGTCGCTACTCAATAGCGGCCAGGCCCTCATTATTGCCGTGAGTATCACCCTGGTGATGTGGCTGGCGGCGACGCGGGTGGCCAGCGGCGCCATGACCCTGGGTGATCTGGCGATGGTCAATGCATTTATGTTTCAGGTGTTTGTGCCCCTCAATATATTGGGGTTTGTGTACCGGGAGATTCGTCGGGCGCTCACGGACGTCGAGGCCATGTTTGGTTTGTTGGATGTTGAACCCACTATCACGGATCGTCCAGATGCCAGTCCCTATGACAAGACACTGGATGGCCTGGAGTTTGATCGAGTGTGTTTTAGCTACCACCCGGATCGCCCTATCTTGCGCGACCTCAGCTTTCGGGTAGAGTCAGGGCAGAAAGTGGCCATCGTCGGTCCCAGTGGCGCCGGCAAATCGACCCTGGGTCGGCTGCTGTTTCGTTTCTACGAGACGGATAGCGGCAGTATCCGGGTGGGCGGTGTTGATATCCGCGACCTGCAGCAAGATAGCTGGCGGCGGGCGATCGGCGTGGTGCCCCAGGACACCGTATTATTCAATGATACGCTGCGGCAGAATATACGCTACGGTCGGCCCAGTGCCACTGAGTCGGAGCTCAATGCCGTGGTTCGCTTGGCGCATCTTGAAGGCTTTGTCGACTTACTGCCAGAAGGTCTGGAAACCCGGGTGGGGGAGCGCGGACTCAAGGTTTCCGGGGGCGAGAAGCAGCGGGTGGCCATTGCCCGGATGCTGCTGAAAAAGCCGGTTATTATGCTGTTTGACGAAGCCACATCGTCCTTGGACTCTGCTTCGGAACACGCTATCCTGCGCGCCTTGCGGGAGGTGTCGGAAAATCACACCAGCCTGGTGATTGCCCATCGTTTGTCCACCATCGTTGATGCCGACAATATCATTGTGTTGGATCATGGCGCCGTGGCGGAGAGTGGCACCCATGCTCAACTGATGGCACTGCGGGGCCGCTACTGGCAGATGTGGCAGTTACAGCAAAAGCAAATGCCGACTTGACCGGGTCATTGACCCCAGCTCTGACCGCAGCTTTGACCTTGAAAAACAAAATGGAGTCGATCATGAAATACGCGATTGTTCCCGTCACCCCCTACCAGCAAAATTGCTCGGTACTGGTCTGTGAAGAGACCGGCAAGGCGGCGGTGGTAGATCCCGGCGGAGAAGTTGATCGCCTGGTTGCTGCGTTGGACGAGTTGCAGGTGACCGCCGAGAAAATATTTCTCACCCATGGTCATATGGATCATTGTGGTGGCGCGGATGAATTGCGCAGTCGCTTGGGGATTCCCATTGAGGGGCCCCACGTCGAGGATCGCTTCTGGATTGACCAACTGCCAAGCTGGAGTGAAATGGCCGGTATGCCCAGGGTGGAGGCATTTGAACCGGATCGCTGGTTGCAACAAGACGACACGGTTGCGTTCGGGGCGCAGCAGCTGTCGGTTAAGCACTGTCCTGGTCACACCCCGGGCCATGTTATTTTCTACCACCAGCCCGCAGGCCTTGCTCTGGTGGGGGATGTATTGTTCCAGGGCTCGATTGGGCGCACCGACTTTCCCCGGGGCGATCACGACACCTTGATCGAGTCTATCGTCAATCAGCTCTGGCCCCTGGGCGACGATGTTACCTTTATACCTGGCCACGGTCCGACCTCGACATTTGGGCAGGAGCGCCGGCACAATCCCTTCGTGTCAGACAAGCGCTTTGGCTGATGCAGTCGGCAGCGATTGCAAAAGTTGTCAATATCGATAGGTGAGAACGTCCTCCCCGGGGAGGATATCCGCTACATTGTGAGTGCTGGTAAAAGATGGTGATGGCGCTATATAAGATCTACAGATACTTGATTTATATCCCCTGGCTGGGGCTGTGGACAATGCTCAGTTCATTTGGTGTTATGCTGATCGCGCCTTTCAGTGTGATCAAAGCCAGTCGTTGGTGCGGTCGTATGTGGGGTCGGGGCTTGATGTACCTGGTGCCGGCAAGAGTGAGCGTTTTGGGTCAACAGCATCTCGACCAGAAGCAATCCTATATCGTGGTATCCAATCACCAGAGTTTGATGGATATCCCCATTCTTTATGGTTGGCTCAAGCTCGACTTGAAATGGGTGATGAAGAAAGAGCTGCGCAAGATGCCCTTTCTCGGCTTTGCCTGCGCGAGGTTGGGCCATATTTTTCTGGATCGATCCAACCGGCAGGCGTCCATCAAACAGTTGCGGCAGGTCAAGGGTGAACTTCAGCCCGGTACGTCGATTCTGCTCTTCCCTGAGGGCACCCGCAGTCGCGACGGCAAGTTGCAGCGATTCAAGGGGGGGGCCTTCCTGATGGCGAAAGACCTGGAGCTGCCGATCCTGCCTGTTAGTATTGTGGGCTCGAAGCAAATTTTGCCGCCGGGCGGTATGGGCTTGCGACCCGGCAGCGCAGAGATGATTCTTCATCCGCCGATAAACATCGCCGAGGTCAGGGCCTCCAGCCCCGAGCAACTGCGTGACAGAGCGCGGCAAATTATAGCTGAAGCATTCGAGGAATAGCCGGCGTGTATACAGGAATCGTGCAGGGGACTTTCAAGCTTGTCGCCCTTGAGAAGAAGCCGGGTTTACACACCCTGGTGATTGAACTGGACGCGGCGAGAACCCGGGATTTGCTGATCGGCGCCAGCGTGGCAGTGGATGGTGTCTGCCTGACGGTCACCGCGCTGGAGGGGTGTTGCGTCCACTTTGATGTGATGCAACAGACCTTGCAGCAGACCACGCTGGGACAGTTGCGCCAGGGGGATTGGGTCAATATCGAGCGCTCGGCCCGTTACGGTGACGAGATTGGAGGCCACGGTATTTCCGGGCATATCGATGCGGCGGTCGAGATCGTCGCGGTGGATACACCCGAAAATAATCATACCCTGAGCTTTAGCCTGCCGCCTTCTTTGCGAGCTTATATTTTCCAGCGGGGTTTCATCGGTCTCAATGGCTGCAGTCTTACGGTGGCTGAACTGGATAGCGAAGCGAATACCTTCAAGGTTTGCCTGATCCCCGAAACCTTGCGAATTACCACCTTCTCAAACAAGGTCGTTGGCGATCGCGTCAACCTGGAGTTGGATCGCCAAACCCAGGCCATTGTCGACACGGTTCGCCGCTACCTGGGTGACCACAAGGATGTGCTGCGGTCTTTGCTGCACTATAGTCGCAGCTAACACAGCAGTGACATGTTATTGATGTTAAAAGAAATAGGTTCTTAAGTCAGTGCCATTCCGGCCAGCCCCCCTCACTCCTTCGGCATCAAGCCATTGACCCGTTCCAGTGAATCGACGTACTCGCTGATCAGGCGAAAGATCACGTTGCGACAAGATTCGACTTCATTGATTTGTCCCACCACCTGGCCGACCGGATTGAAGGCGACTTTCTGTGTGGTTTCGACACCGGCATAGCAGGAAGTGCGACGCATGCCATCGGAGGTCACCAGGCCTTGCAGTGGCATTCCCAGGGGGTCGGGATTGGCCGGGTCTGCCCAGGCTTCAGTCCAATCATTTTTTAACATGCGGCAGGGTTTGCCGGTCCAGGCGCGAGAGCGCACGGTATCTTCGCTGGTGGCATCAAAATAAGACTGTTTCTGGGCCGGCTCGGCGTGCGCTTCCTCGACTGCCAACCACAGCGATCCTGTCCAAACACCCTCGGCGCCCATAGTCATCGCCGCCAGCATCTGGCGGCCGGTGCCGATACCTCCCGCAGCCAGCATCGGTAGCGGTGCGATGGCATCAACAATTTGCGGCCACAATACCATGCTGCCGACGTCGCCGGTATGGCCGCCACCTTCACCACCCTGGGCAACCACAAAATCCAATCCGGCTTCCTTGTGGGCTATCGCCTGTTTGACGCGGCCGCACAGTGCGCCCACCAGGCGGCCACTGTCCTGTATCATTTTGACCTTGTCGGCGGGGGGAGTGCCCAGCGCATTGGCGATCAAGCGGCACTTATCGCGGGTCAGGGCCTCTTTTATCATGGGCGTGGCGGTCGCCTCGGTCCAGCCCAACAAGCCCATGGATGTGCTGCCGTCCGGCCATTCGGGTACGCCGTGCTCGGCCAGCAATTTCTGGGCAAACTCGATATGTTCCGGGGGAATCATTTTCTGCAGTTGTTCTTCCAGGTGTTCCGGATCCTGGTCCCCCATGCCTTCATATTTCTGGGGAATGACGATATCGACGCCATAGGGTTTATCGCCGATATGCTCGTCGATCCAGTCCAACTCTTCCTTGAGCTTTTCCGGGGTAAAGCCGACCGCGCCGAGAACGCCGATACCGCCGGCTTTGCTGACGGCAACGACCACATCGCGGCAATGTGTGAAGGCGAAAATAGGGTAGTCGATACCCAGTTTTTTACATAATTCGGTTTGCATGGATATTTCTCATGTGGCCAAGGTTGGATTTATACAGCGTAGAGTACGCGGTTTGACACGGCCGAATAATGACAAGGTTTTAACCTTATCATGGAGCTACTGTTGAGGAGCTTTGGGAGATTCTTATATTGTAAAATAGGCTCGACCCCCTTCGGGGCGGGTCAAGAGGCTGCCGGGATAGGCGCCATAATCCAGCGACAGCCTTTTGTGCGCGCAGGACTAGCTACACTCTGTGGATTCCTCTTGCTCAAGTTCCTGCTCCTGCTCGATGGCGATCTCCACACCTTCGATCTCTTCAAACAGGGCGATAAATTGCTGGGTCAATTTGTGGCCGGCGGCGCAGTACACCAGGGGTTCGGAGGCTTCATGGGACTCGCGCATTTTGACCGAAGCGCCGAGGTAACTGGCAAACAGGGGAAGCCCTTCTTCGGCCAGTTCCTCGACGATGCGCCGGGGCTGGTTGGCGCGGGGCTGGTATTGGTTGACCACAATGCCCTCGAGCGCCAGCTCCCGGTTGTGGTCATCCTGGGTCTCCTGGATATTGGCGAGCAGGGCGTACAGGGCTTTGCGTGAGAAATCGTCGCAATCGAAGGGGATAAGCACCTTGTTCGCGGCGATCAGCGCGGATAGCGAGTAGAAATTGAAGGCGGGAGGGGTGTCGATGTAGATGCGGTCGAATTCCTTGTCCAGCTCTTTGAGCAGGTCTCGCAGTTTGTAGATCTTGTGGCGGCTCTGTAGTTTTGACTCGAGGTCCAGCAGTTCATGGTGGCCCGGGACAATGTATAGATTTTCAAAGCCGGTGTCGTGGATGAAGTCCAGCGGCTCGCGACGGAACAGGTTGAAGCCGAGGGTTTGCTGAAAAAAACCGGCAATATTTTTTTCCGGATTTTCTGCCTCGGCGCCCAGTACGTACTGGCTGGTGTTGCACTGTGAATCCAGGTCGATCAGAAGTGTGCGAAAGCCGTACGCTGCACTGACGGCGGCGAGATTGGTGGTAATGCTGGACTTGCCGACGCCGCCTTTCTGATTGAAAACGACTCTTATCATAGTGTGACTCCGTTGCTTGCTGCTGGGAAAATGACTGGTTTATGGTTGTTTTACAGGACAACACCACAGCGGCATTCGCTGCGCAGCGTCTATTTACCATACGGGATGGTATTTGGCAACACTTACTTTCAGTTCCTGAAAATCGCTGATAATCGGCGTGAAACATCCCGGCTTGCGCTGCTCGGGCCTCACATTCACAATGCGAATTTTCGGTGCGAGGCATAGCTGTAACATGAGTGAAGAGCATGAGTGAAGAGCATGAGTGAAGAGATAAATCCGGACTACCCGGCGCTGCGCTGGCAGGATGACTGCCTCGAACTGCTGGATCAACGCTTGTTGCCCCATGATATTCGCTATCTGCGTCTGACCACCGCAGCGGAGGTGGCCGCAGCCATCAGCGATATGGTGGTGCGCGGCGCGCCTGCAATCGGCATCGCCGCGGCATACGGCGCCGCCATCGCCGCTCGTCAATTGTGCGCAACTAAGCATGTCACTGGATTTTCCCTGGGCGAATTGGAGCCGGCGCTGAAGGCTTTGGCCCAGTCGCGGCCGACTGCAGTCAATCTGCATTGGGCGCTGCAGCGTGTGCGTGAAGTGGTGGCGGCCGGTGGTGACGATGTCGCCGGTCAGCTTGAACGACTGGCTGTGGATATTCATCGGGCGGATATCAGGGCCAACCGCCGCCTGGGAGGTTTTGGCGCGCAGTGTCTGCCCGAGGGCGTGTCGATCTACACCCACTGCAATGCCGGCGCCCTGGCCACCGGTGGCTATGGTACTGCGCTGGGGGTGATTCGGTCGGCTCATGAGCAAGGCAAGGTACGGCAGGTCTACGCCGGTGAAACCCGGCCCTGGCTGCAGGGCAGCCGCCTCACCGCCTGGGAGCTGCAACTCAGCGGGATCCCGGTGACGCTAGCTATCGAGGGAGCCGCCGGTTCCCTGATGCGGCGGGGGCTGGTGGATTGGGTGATCGTGGGCGCAGACCGGGTGGCCGGCAATGGCGATGTTGCCAACAAAATCGGCACCTACAACCTTGCGGTTCTGGCGCGACACCACGGCGTCGGATTTATGGTTGCGCTGCCCACTTCTACCATCGATATGGCGGCGGCCGGCGGTGAGGATATTCCCATCGAAGAGCGGCCCTCCGAGGAAGTGACACAATTTCGCGGTGCTGATATCGCGCCCCGTGGGGTCAAAGCGGTCAACCCCGTGTTCGATGTCACCCCGGCGGAGCTGGTCGATGTGCTGGTCACCGAGAAGGGAGTGGTGGAGCGACCCGATGCTGCCGGGATTGCACGCTTGATGGCGTGCTGAGAAGAACTCGAATTGTCCTGCTAGCGAGCTGAGTGTCGTTTGGTCGGTAACTTCGGGTGGTAAACAGAGCTGGGCAATTAACTTTATTGAATTTGTGGGAGACGGCAAATGGCGTTGAAGGTTGAAACAGTAATTCTCGGCCCGGAAACCGGGCAGTACGCGGGCAGGGGGCAGGACGCCCAGAGTCTTGACTCGATCGCGGAGGCGGGTCGCCGGGCAGAGCGGATCGGTTTTGATGTGGTTAATACCCCGGAGGCGGGTCACGACCCGTTTTTGCCGCTGACCATCGTGGCGGAGCACACCCGTAGTATACGGATCGGCACCAATGTGGCGGTGGCCTTTCCGCGCAGCCCGATGGCCACCGCGCAGGTGGCCTGGGATCTACAGCATTTGTCCAACGGTCGCTTCCAGCTGGGTCTGGGCACCCAGGTCAAAGGCCATATCGAGCGGCGCTACGCAACGCCCTGGACCGGCGCGCCGGGGCCGAGGTTGCGGCAATACATCCTCTGTATGCAGGCGATGTTCAAGTCATTCCAGAATCCCTCGGAGCCCACGTATTATGAGGGAGAGCACTATCAGTACACGTTGATGCCGCCATTCTTTAACCCCGGCCCCATCGAGTACCCCGACATCCCTATCTATATCGCCGCGGTCAATCCCTACAATGCCCGGTTGTGTGGTGAGCTGTGCGCGGGCTTGCGCGCGCATCCGGTGGCCAGCTTTGCTTACACCCGGGATGTGATCTTGCCGGCGATTGCGCAAGGCGCGGCCAGGTCGGGCCGGGAGTTGGCCGACATCGATATCGTCGGTTCTCCCTTTTTAGCGGTGGGCGAGGATGAAGAAGAAGTGGAGAAGGCCAAGGCGGCGCTGAAACAGCATATTGCTTTCTATGCATCCACTCGCTCTTACCATGGGGTGTTGAAATACCATGGTTGGGAAGAGCTGGGCGCCCGCTTGCACCAATTATCCGTGCAGGGCAAGTGGACCGAGTTACCACAGCAGATTAGCGATGACATGCTGGCTGAGTGGGCGGTGGTCGCCACCTATGACCAACTTGCGCAGCAGCTCAAACAGCAGGCCGCGGGGGTTTATACCTCGGTGTTACTGGACTTGCCCAGAGCCTTACTTGAGGACGAGGACCGGGTGGTTGATATCGTCAAGGCGCTCAAGCAGTAGCTTCTGGCAAGGGTCTGTTCTCAATAACCCCGTGCACCGATGGGGAAATTGACGCCAATACTCAGCATCATGCCGGCGGTGCCAAACAGCGTTACTTCGGATTGAAAGCGTTTGTATTTGACGCCGAAGGAGGGGAGGATGGCGGGTGCGATGCCGGCACTGTTATAGGGTATGGCATCCTTGTGTTCGCCCTTGTACCCGTGCAACAAGCCACCTGAGAGTTTGAAATAGGCCAGCTCCCGGGTTTTCGGTAGGGTCCAGCTATAACCGGCGTAGAGGTACTGTGAGGGCTGGTCGAAAGAGTTGGCAAAATAGGCGAAACCAAATATCCAGCCGGAGGCTTTATCCAGCTCCACATTGATCAGTCGCTGATTATTGGTGTGGTCGTCACTGGGACTGAAGTGCATGGTCCACAGGCTGGTTTGCAGAAAGATGGCGTCGCCCTCGTTAAACACTCCGGCCCGCGACTCCAGGGGCGCCAATGCGAGAGCGAACAATAGTGCATATTTTGCCATGTGGTGGAACCCGAACCGGAAAGCGCGGGGATTCTACAGAATGGCGGGGTGTTTATAAACCCCTTGGGCTGCGGCTTGAACACTATGTATCGCGTCAAACTCCCCCAACTGCGGATTCCACCATGGCTGCAAATTGCCTGGCAAAGGCATAGGCATCCCCCGGCCACCGTGCCGACAGGTAGTTTCGGTCGCGCACTGTGAAACCTCGATCCGGATGGTCATGATCATCTCTCAATAACGGCCTTGGCCCGCGGACAAAATTGGCGTCGCAGGAGAGGGTCTGCGTGACCTCATTCTCTACGCTTATCTCGGGATAGGTGAGGTAATACTCCTGCAACCACAAGCGCGTTAGCCGGTAGGCCAACATTTCCTGTGTTTTCAATAATGCCGTGGTTCGGTAGTTGTAAAGCACCGACCTTGCCGTCTCCCGATCAATACTCCGCGCCGCCAGCACCACCCCGTGACAAATAG
>CBDUUA010000049.1:0-9958 GCA_965370135.1 uncultured Cellvibrionales bacterium | reverse complement strand
GGAGGCGAGAATCGAGCTCAATTTCTGGTCGCCAAAATATCGCCGTTACAAGCGTATCAGTTGAGTGGGCCTGTTTGACTGGCGTAGTTATTGGCTGGTGTTACTGGCTGGTAGCCACGCTAGTAGTCACGGGCTAATTGCTCGCCAGCATACCCCAGTCGGAGGAGGGATTAAGCGTCAGGGTTACGTTGTCTATCAGCCGGGTGTTGCCGAGCCGGGCGGCCGCGAGAATGACGATGGACTCGGTATCCGGGGTGACCTGGTTCAGGGTTTCGGCATCCCGAATGCTGACATAATCGGGTTGAAAGCCATCCTTCACCAGATCCTCCTGGGCGTGTTTTTCCAAGTCATTATAGTTGTCGAAGCCGTTGGCTATTGCCTCGCGATAATCCTGCAAGATGCGGTGCAGGCGGGGTGCTATGGAGCGCTCTTTCTTCGATAGGTAATGGTTGCGCGAACTCATGGCCAGGCCGTCGATTTCTCGCACTGTCGCCACGCCGACGATATCGATGGGCATGGCAAGGTCGGTCGCCATCTTGCGAATGACCATAAGTTGCTGGAAGTCTTTTTCACCAAAGACGGCCACGTCGGGCTGTACCATATTGAACAGCTTGTTGACCACTGTGGATACGCCGGTGAAATGACCGGGCCTGGAGGCGCCGCAGAGCGTGTCAGTGATACCGGGTACCGTCACCAGAGTTTGCGGCTGCATGCCCTCGGGGTAGATATCTTCGACACCGGGTGCGAACAAGAAGGTGGTGCCCTCGGCAAACAGCTTTTCCTTGTCGGAGGCCAGGGTGCGAGGATAGGAGTCAAGGTCTTCGTTGGCGCCGAATTGCAAGGGGTTGACGAAGATGCTGACGACGACGCAATCGGCCAGTTGGCTGGCGCGGTGCAGTAGCTGCAGGTGGCCTTGGTGCAAGTTCCCCATGGTGGGCACAAAGCCAATGGTTTTACCGGCTTTGCGTACCTTGTTCAGGGATCGGCGCAGGGCGTCGACAGTGGTCAGTGTTTGCATGGCATACGATGCCTCGTTTTGGTTCTTCGGAATCACCGTTTTGCAAATACAACAAGTATGCGTAAATATGCGTACCCTCTCGGGTGGCTGGCAAGTATGCAGTAGTTGGTCCTCGGGATCAAATCAAGCGCAAGGAAAAAGCCAAAAAAAATGTCACCTAAAGAAGCAGTGCTTCGGGGGGTTTGTTACCGGCTCACTCACCAGGGAGATCGCTGCGCATCGTCACTACTTTCAGAGGCTTTCAAAGCAGTGTTCAGGGGCGGGGAAATGGCCGGCTTTTACGGCCTCGGCAAAGGCTTTGATGGCGCTTTCAATGCTGGATTGCCCCTCCAGGAAGTTCTTGACAAAGCGGGGTGGTCGAGGATTGAGCCCAAGCAAGTCGTGCAGCACCAGAACCTGGGCATCGGTGTCGGGGCCTGCGCCTATGCCGATAACGGGGATAGCTAGCTGGCGGCTGATGTCGCCGGCAAGGTCTGCGGGGATGCATTCCAGAACCAGCAGGCTGGCTCCGGCTGCCTCGACTTCCAGCGCATCATCAACAATGCGGCGCGCGGTAGTGTCTGAGCGGCCCTGGACCTTGAAGCCGCCGAGTGTGTTGACCGATTGCGGGGTCAGGCCCAGATGGGCGCAGACCGGTATGCCGCGCTCTGTGAGCTTTTGAATACTGTTACTGAGCCAGGCGCCACCCTCCAGCTTAACCATGTGAGCCCCGGCGCGCATCAGTTTAGCGGCGTTAACCAGGGTTTGTTCGGTGGTGGCATAACTCATAAAAGGCATATCCCCGAGCACCAGCGACCCGGTATTGCCGCGGCAGACAGCCTCGACATGGTAGGCCATCTGCTCAATGGTGACCGGCAGGGTATCCCGGTGGCCTTGTAAGACCATTCCCAGTGAATCTCCCACCAGCATGGTCTCGATACCCGCGCCGGCGATTACGGCGGCGAAGCTGGCATCATAGGCTGTGACGCAGACAAATTTTTCACCTTGTTGCTTGAGTTGGCGCAGGGAATGCGCAGTAATCCGGGGCATGTTTGCCTCCATATTGGGCGCCTTGGGTGGCAATTGGAAAATGCCTGACTTGAACCTGGAATCCGCAGTTGAATGGGTGCCTGCCGGGTAGCTATCACAGTCTATCTCGCTGTGAGCCGAGTCGTTGCAAGCCGGCCTGATTGACGCGATCCAATAATGACCGAAGCGGGGTGCCGTCAGGAAGGATTAGCGCGGGGCAAATATCGTACAGCGGAGCGATAACGAAGTTGCGTTCGGCTATGCGAGGGTGGGGTAGTTGCAGCGTCGGTGTCTCCACTATCAGGTCAGCATACAGCAGTATGTCCAGATCCAGGGTGCGAGGTCCCCAGCGCAGCAGTCGCTGCCGGCCATGGGCTTGCTCGATAGCTTGTAACTGCTGTAGTAAAGCGGTCGACTCGAGATCGGTATCCAGCTGTGCCACGGCATTGATATAGTCGGGCTGCTCGCCCGGTCCAATAGCGGTACTGCGATAGAAGGGCGAGCATTGTCGCAGTCTGGTAGCGGGCAGCCGGTTCAGGGCATCGAGGGCGCTCGATAGCTGCCGGGCAGGCTGGTTCAGGTTGCTGCCCAGGCCAATGTAGGTAATGGTCATGGCACCTGGTCGGAAATTTTACGGCGTGGGCCGCGGCGGTTTCTGCGGGGTTTTCTTTTGCGTGGTTTTGCGGGTTGCAGCTCTTTGCCCAGAAGCTGGCGTTGCTGTTCTTCGGCCTCCTGGAAGCGTGTCCACCAATCGGCCAGGCCTCGGGTTTCCTCGCCTGCTTGCTCGCGCAATAACAGGAAGTCATAAGCCGCTCGAAAACGGGGCAGGGCAAGTAGCTGTTCAGGGCTGCGGGGGTTTTCGAGGCGGTATTGCAGCTCCCAGATTTCGCGCATGGGGGTGCTGAATCGGCGGGGAATCGAGGTGTACTGTAGTTGGTGTTCGATGCTGGCTATGCCTGCCAACTGCCTCGCGGGTATCGGTGCTTCACCTTGCTTGACCAGGGCTCGGCTTTGTTGCTCAACGGCAGGCCACAACAGCGCGCCGTAGAGAAATGCAGGGGTAACCGGTTTGCCCTGTTGGATTCGCAGGTCGGTATTGCGCAGCATGGATTCGACAAAATGGTGGCTGACTTCATCGCCCTGGAGCAAGATTCGCTGGCAGGCGGGAAACAGAAAGCCGAATATTTGATGGTTTTGCAACTCTCGATAGGTCGCGAGGGCCGATCCGGACATGAACAGTTTCAGCACTTCGTCAAACATGCGGGCGGGGGGAATGTCGTGTAGCAGCGGCGCGAGCTCGGCGATGGGTGCAACCACCTCCGGGCTCAACTCGAAGCCAAGCTTGGCGCAGAACCGCACGGCGCGAAGCATGCGCACCGGATCCTCCCGGTAGCGGGTGGAAGGTTCGCCGATAAGCCGCAAGCTGCGGCTCTGCAGATCCTGTAGGCCATTGCAATAATCCAGGATCTTGCCGCTGGACGGGCTGTAGTACAGTGCATTGACGGTAAAGTCCCGGCGCAGGGCATCTTCTTCGATGGAGCCGTAGATGTTGTCCCGCAGCAAGCGTCCTGTGTCGGAGGTCGAAGCACTTTTGCTGGATTTCGCCTCGTCATTTGAGGGGTGATGGCCACGGAAGGTCGTTACCTCGATGACTTCCCGCCCAAAGAGTACATGTACGATGCGGAAGCGGCGGCCGATAATGCGCGAATTTCGAAATACCTGGCGAATTTGCTCGGGGTGGGCATCGGTGGAAATATCGAAATCCTTGGGTTTGCCGCCAAGCAGGATATCGCGCACGCCGCCGCCCACCAGGTAGGCCGAAAAACCTTCACTCTCCAGGCGTTGTATAACCTTGAGCGCGTTGGCGCTGATTTGCCGGGGATCTATGGTGGTCTGCAAGGTCATTGGTGTCGGGTACATGTCTGCTGGGAGCCGGTTTTTGGCGCGGCCGGAATTCTAACATACCAGGCTTGGGGGGCATACCGGCGGCTCCGGATGTGTTTTTCTGCTGTGGTAGTGTTGGCTTTGGGTGAGTGCGGCGGTAGCAAGGGCGAGCATGGGGAGTGGAGTAAAGACGGGGAGAATTTCTCTCCCCATCCAGGTCTCGTCTTACTTGTTATTATTATGCGTCATCTTATTTTTATTTATTTTTATTATTCTTGCTTATAACAAAGCAGATTTCGTGCCAATTTTGAAATAACAAGTAAAAACAAATAGATGCAATACTTATCGGCAATCGCTCTTAAACGAGAAGGTGAACTTGTTACCAATGCTCACGGTATTTGTTACCCATTTTGATGAAAGGTAACATTGTTCCGGAGTCGACCAGTGCTGCCAGAGCGCTATCCATTGCCCGAGTGCTGGCTTGTTTTGGCATTTTTCTTGCGAGGTATTCCGAGGCGCTGGCGGCGCTCCCACAGGCATTTTCGACTGACGCCCAATTTTCGCGCCAGTTCAGTCTCGCTCATGCTGTCCTGGTGCTCCAGTACGAAGCGCTGAAAATAATCCTCCAGCGACAGGTTTTCCGTGGGTTCATCTGCGAGGGCAACGCTGCGCAGGGGTTCTCCTACCCGGGTATTGGTGCGCCTGCTCACTCGTATCAGGTCAATGTCAATGTCCAGTAACTCATAGTCGATTTCGTCTCCGTCGCACAATATCACCGCTCGCTCCACCGCATTGTGCAGTTCGCGTACATTTCCCGGCCAGCGATAGCTGATAATAGCTTGCACAGCTTTGGCCGAGAAAACCATGGATTTGCCGCCATACTGCAGGCAGCAATGCTCCAGGCAGAATTCCGCAATTTCCAGGATGTCCCTGCCCCGGTCTCGCAGCGGCGGTAAGTTCAGTTGCATGACATTGATACGGTAGTACAGGTCTTCGCGAAACTGGCCCTCGCTGGTGAGACGCTTCAAGTCGCGGTGGGTCGCTGCGATCAGGCGCACATCAACCTTGCGGGTTTGCACGGAGCCAATGGCGCGGATCTCGCCCTCCTGTAAAAAACGCAGCAAGCGTGCTTGCGCCTCAAGCGGTAGCTCACCGATTTCATCCAGGAACAGGGTGCCGCCACTGGCGGCTTCAATAAGTCCCATGCGATTGCTGGTCGCGCCGGTAAACGCCCCCTTTTCATAGCCGAACAACTCTGACTCGATCAGGGTTTCCGGAATGGCGGCGCAGTTGATGGAAATAAGTGGCTGGTTCGCCCGCAGGCTGGTTGCATGCAAGGACTGGGCAACCAGTTCCTTGCCGGTTCCGGTTTCGCCCTGAACCAGTATAGTGGTGTTGGTCGGTGCGAACCGGCTGATTTGCTTATAGAGTTTTTGCATGTCCGCACAGCCGCCGACAAAGCCGGGGGGGGTGGGAGAACTGGCTCGGTTGTTATCGGGGGCTTGGCATTGTTTGCTGCGCTTACTGCTGCAACGGATAGTATCAGCGATTGCGGCGAGCATGTCATCGTGGTCAAAGGGTTTGGCAATATAGTCTACCGCGCCCATTTTCATGGCATCCACCGCCGAGCGCAGGCTGGCGTAGCTGGTCATGATGAGTACCGGTGTGTCACCAGCGGGTTTAATCAGGTCGGTGCCGGGCGCTCCCGGCAGGCGCAGATCACTGATGACCAAATCGAAGCATACGCTTGCCATTTGCTCCAATGCCTCGGCGACGGTGGCGGCATCGCTGACCGAGTAGTGGTGTCTCTCCAGTAATCGGCGGAGGGCTTTTCGAATGATGAGTTCGTCATCGACAATCAGAATATCTTGCATTCTACTCCCACGGCTGCAATGCGTGGATCGACCCCGGTATCAGTGTTGGCGCCAGATCCGCTGCTGTGTCAATCAACCTTAACCGGAAACGGCATGATTTGCCACTGTCAGCGCCGGCTGCGGTCTAAATATGCCAATCGTCGGTGCTGGCCCGATGGCCACGGGGTAGTTCCATGATAAATCGGGTTCCGTGTGCCGGGCCATTAGCCGGGGGGCTTTCCACTCGGATTTTGCCCCCGTGAGCCTCGACGATGCTATACACCAGCGCCAGGCCCAGGCCAGTGCCCACACCTGGATCCTTGGTGGTAAAAAAGGGCTCGAAAATATGCTCTAGCTGTTCCGGTTCGATACCACTACCCGGGTCGGTGACAGTTATGGTGACGGTATTGTTATCGAGCAACCGGCTGCTGACCTCTACCCGTTGTCCCGCCTCGCAGGCGTCCCGGGCATTGCTCAGCAGATTGAGAAACACCTGGGTGAGGCGTTGCTGATTGCCGGTGGCCATATGTTGACTATCGCATTCATTCAGATATTGGATGGGTGCCGACTCTTTATCCAACAGCAGTAGATTGATCGCTTCGCTGGCGCAATCGAACAGGCTGACACAATCCTCAGCCCTGGCTTCAATGTGCTTGCCGTCGTGAGAGAAGTTGACCAGGGTTTGTACAATAGCGGTGATCCGTTCCGTTTGGGTAAGGATATCCTCGGCGATCTCCTGTAGTTCCGGATCGCTGCTCTCTTCCCGCAGGTTCTGTGCCAGGCTGGCGATGCCAGTGACCGGGTTGCCTATTTCATGAGCGACACCGGCGGCCAGGCGGCCGACTGACGCGAGACGCTCGCTGTGGATCAACTCATTTTCCAGCAACTGGGTTTCGGTGATGTCTTCAACCAGGATAGTCGTGTCGCCGCTGAGAGCGTCGGTGGCACGGGAGTGGGTTTTATACAAGATCAACCAGCGCCGTGAGTTCTCGACAAGTAGCTCCTGTTTCTGTTGATGATGGCTGCCGGGGCGGCTGACGAAATCCAGTAGTAACTGGCCCCAGGGCGCGGACATATTGTCGGCCAGGGCGCCGGTGACATAGCTGGAGGGTATCCCGCTCAGTCTTTCCATGGCGCTATTCCATAGCATGATTTCGTGGTCGCGACCCAGGATGCAGACCCCCATGGGTAGATCGAGTAGCGTTTGGCGATAAAAGCGGCGCAAGCTGTCCAGGCCGGCAGCCAGGCCGGTGAGTTCGAACTGCTGCCCCGCCAGTCGGGTTTCGACCAGGTGAATATCCTCGGTGTCGAGCATGCCACCGCTGGCGTTGTAAGGTAGCAGGCGTTTGACGGTATCGTGGGCGACCGTAGCCCCGAACAGCCCCGACAGGTTGGCTTCGATCTGGTCGCGCAGCCGGCGCAGGGCATAGGGGCGGGATTCATTTTCGTAAAGCTGCAAATGTTGCAAGGCCTTATCGACCTCGCGTTGTGCCACCGCAGCACCCAGGGAACTGGCGAGGGCCTGGCGGATCGCCTGGGCTGAGTTCAAGGTCAGGTTTTGCCGCTGCGGTCTTGCCAGTTTGTCGACTGAGCATAGCTCGGCTGCGGATTTTTCTTCCTCCGAGGTGGTCGTAAGCGTGGACACGACAACCATCAATACAATATTGACGCCGAAGCTCAGCAGTACCGTCATTGGCCAGCTTTGCTCGAGGCTGGTATCGCCGTGTAACAAGCTCAGTATGGATAGCTGGGTTTGGGTTAAGACCGGCAGGAACAGGGTTGCAAACCAGGTGATAAATCCGGCCAGCAGGCCGGCGATAAAGCCCTTGCGGTTGATGGCCGGAGCAAACAGCAGGGCCAGTACCCCGGGCAAGAACTGCAGCATGGCGGAGAATGCGGATATGCCCAGAGCCGACAGGTTGCCCTGGGGCGCGAAGGCGCGATAAAACAGGTAGCCGCAGAGGATGATTGCACCAATCAATGCGCGCCGGGTCCAGAGCAGCCAGCGATAAATATCCTTGGTGATGCCGGGTTGGTAAAAGGGCAGGATCAAGTGGTTGAGGCACATGGAAGCCAGCGCCAGGGTGGATACAATAATGACTCCGCTGGCTGCCGACAGGCCGCCGATATAGGCGATGGCGCCCAGTGCGCGGGACTCGAGGCTCAGGCCAATGCCCAGGGTGTAGTACTCCGGCGACATGTCCAGGTTCCGCGCCATTGCTCCCCAAAGGATCGGCAGCACCGGCAAGCTCATGATCAGCAATAGCAAGGGCATACCCCAGACCGCTGTGTGCAGGGCTTGTTTGCTCGGTTTCTCTGAAAATGCCATATGGAACATATGGGGCATGCCGACCGCGGCGGCAAAGGATATCAGCATCAAGGTTCGGCCTATGCCGTCGGTATCGCTGCGCTGCTGGCTGAAAACCACCTGGGGATTGTTCGCAAGCCAGTTATCGAGCCCCTCGAGACCGCCAAAAATGCCGAATATAGAGGCGCAGCCAAGGATGATAAACGCCAGGGTTTTGATCAGGGTCTCAAAGGCAATTGCCACTACCAGACCATTGTGGCGCTCGCGATGAGTTGCCTGCTGCGCGCCGTAGAGCATGGTGAACACGGTGATGACTGCGCAAAATATAAAGGCCAGGCCGAAGGGTGGTGCTGCGTCGCCGGTGTCGGCGCTGCGGGTCAGAATTTGCGCGGTATCGGTGACCGCTTTTATCTGCAGGGCCATGAGGGGCAGTACGCTGATCGTCAGGAACAGGGAAACCAGCACCCCGGCCCATTGGGAGCGGTAGCGAAATGTCAACAAGTCGGCCAGTGAGGCCAGTTGATTGTCCTGGCAGACGCGCTGCAGAGGTATCAGGATGAACGGCCCGAACAGGAAAAATCCGGCGATCCCCAGGTAGTAGCTGAGGAAGTCGTAACCGTAGTCGTGGGCGATACCAATCACGCCGTAAAACGCCAGGGCGCTGGCGAATACCCCCAGGGACATCACATAAACCAATGGGTGCCGAACCACGCGGCTGGGTATCCAGCCCCGGTTGGTGCTGTAGGCAATACCAAACAAGGTCAGCAAGTACGCCAGCCCGAGAACGAAAAGGTGGTTGATATCAATGCTCACGCTTTTCGTTCCAGCGCTGTATGAAATAGACGATGGCGATCACGGTGAGCCAGGCAATATAGGGGCGATACCAACTGCCGGCATCGGAGGCAGCCCATTTTCCCAGACCGGGTTCAAAAAAGAACAGGACAAAAATAATCAACAGTAGTGAGCGTTGAGCCAGCATGGGTCGTGAAGCCTGAGCATGAGAGGGCCCGATAGTACCCGTGCTTGTGCGGGGCTGTAAACTCAGTCAGTCGTGGGAGTTATCGCCACGCGCCGGGGGATCTTGTGCCGCTGCCACCGCAGTGTTGCCCACTGCAACAATTGCCGGGGCTCGGCCAAGCGCCGGGAGGGCAGTTCTTGCCCCAGGAAGTGCAGGGCTGCCCGCACATTGTCGATAGCCGTGCGGTCATCAAGTCCCTGGGCGAGATTTTGCTTGCTTAGCTTTTGGCCTTCGCTATTGGTTGCTACCGGGAAGTGGCCATAGATAGGGGTGGGCAGCCCAAGGCGCTGTTGCAGATAGATCTGCCTGGCAGTGGAATCCAACAGATCGGCCCCGCGAATGACATGGTTAATGCCCTGTGCCGCATCGTCGACAACCACTGCCAGTTGGTAGGCGAACAGGCCATCCTTGCGCTGGACCACGAAGTCACCCACATCCCGGTCAAGACCTTGTGATTGCGGCCCCTGAATAAGGTCATAAAATTCGATCGGTTCCGATCCCACCCTGATTCGGGTGGCGCGTCCTGGCAGTGCTTGCAGGTGGCGCTTGCTGCAATGCCCCGGGTAGACGCCGGCGGTGGCCGCCAGTGTCGCTCGCGAACAGTCGCAAGCGTAGCAAAGACCCGCTCGATCGAGCTGCTCCAATGCGCTCAGATAGGCCGCCGAGCGCTGGCTCTGCCAGCAGATGTCGCCGTCCCATTCGAGGCCGTGGTACTGCAGGCTGGCAATGATCTGCTGCGATGCTCCCGTGACCTCGCGGGGCGGATCGAGGTCATCGATGCGCAATAGCCACTGGCCGCGGTGGGCTTTGGCATCGAGATAACTGGCTACGGCGGCGATCAGGGAGCCGAAATGAAGAGGGCCCGATGG
>CBDUUA010000048.1:0-10038 GCA_965370135.1 uncultured Cellvibrionales bacterium | reverse complement strand
TCAAACCATGACACTCAGTGAGTATCGCGGCGACGTGGTGCCACTGCGCGACTCATCCTCCCTCTGACCCTGTTTTCCAGGATCGACTGGGACTCTCCGACCAGTATTTTCCAATACCGCCAGGGTCTGTATGGCTGCCTCATCCCAAGAGAATCCAGCGGCCTGGGCTAATGCCGCTGCCCCCAACCGCTGCCGCAATACATCATCGGTGGCCAGTTCCACCATGGCGGCGGCTATATTGGAAACATCCCTCGGATCGACTAACAGTCCCCCCGCCCCCGCCACCTCGGGCATGGAAGAGCAATTGCTGGTAATAACCGGCACGCCGTATTGCATGGCCTCCAGCAAGGGCAAGCCGAAGCCTTCATACAAAGAGGGCAGCACCAGCGCCATCGCATGGCGGTAATAGCCGTGCAGGCTGGCCTCATCCAGGCGACCCACCAGTAGTACCCGGTCCTCGATCGCCAGCCGGCACAGCCGCTGCTCGAGATTTTGCCCGCCCCAGCCCCCGGCTCCAACCAGCACCAACTGTACACTGGGCATACGATGGGCCTGTGTGCTGAAGGCCTGCAGTAAACGCAACAGGTTTTTACGCGGCTCCAGCGTACCCACAAACAGAAAATAGGCCTCTGGCAGCGGCCTTGGCAGGTGCTCCACACCTTGCACCGGTGCGGTTGCTGCGAGGGGGATTACCGAGGCCTTGTCAGCCCCATAACCAAGCACCTCGTCCAAATCCCCAAGGGTGCTACGGGCATCGACAATTACAGCATCGGCCTTGCGTATAGAGCGCGGTGTGAGCCAGGTTTCCAGCCGCCGCCCCATCGCCGTCATTGTCTCCGGCGCCAGAAAGCCAACCAGGTCATGCAGCGTGACGACAGTGCGCACACCAGGAGACAGCGCCAGCGGTAAATGATGACGAGGAGACCAGAATACATCTATCTGATCCTGTGCCCCCCAGCGCGGATAGGCCCACTGCGGATAGAGGGTAGCCATAAGTCTCTGCCGCTGATGACCGATGCGAAGCTGGACATTATCCGGCATCGGCAACTCACTCAACAGCGGCCGATCCGAGTATAAAAACCAATGGTGGGGTGTTGCCAGTAAACGGCGCAACAACTCTTCCGTGTAGCGGCCTATACCCGTCAGGGGAATGGATAGCGGGCGGGCATCAACCGCAATTCGCAAGAGGGTGGTCATTAATCCAGGCTGCTGCCCTGCCGGGCACTGCCGACAGACTCATCCAGCACTTTTCGGTATAGGCTGGCATAGCGCTGCCCCATCAGCTCACCGGTAAACAACGTTTGGTAGCGTTCATTGGCTGCACGGCCCATTTCACTTGCTCGCTGCGGCTGTTGCTTGAGCATGTCCATGGCATAGCGCAATTCGACACTGTCTCCGGGTTTAACCACGATACCGGTTTGCTCATGCTGGTTGATATAACTGGTTCCGGTGCCGATTTCAGCGGAGATCATCGGCTTGCCGAACATCGACGCCTCCAGCAGGGTCACCCCGTAGGCCTCCGAACGCAGAAAAGAAGGGAAAACCACCCCGCGGCAAAGCTCAAACAACGCGACTTTGGTGTCGTCATCGACTTGCCCGGCAAAGTGCACGTTGGTAAGACCGAGTTCCTGCGCCTGTTTCTTCAGCTGTGCCTCTACCGGGCCAGAACCCGCTATAACCAGGTCATAGGGTGCGCCGCCCATGGCATCCAACAGAAAATGGAGCCCCTTGTAATAGCGCAGCACACCGACGAACAGCATGAAGTCACGACCAAATCGCTGCTCCACGCGACGGCGTATTGCAGCAGAGGGGATCGGGTAGGATTTTTTATCAAGGCCCAGGGGAATGACTTCCAGCCGGTCACTATAGCCCTGCAACTCCGTACTGGAAGCGACGTAATTTTCCGAGGTTGCGACGATGCGGTCGGCATATCGAAAAAAAGCTTTCATCATCGGCCGGTAGCACAAATTGAGCAGACGCTGACGCACCACATCCGATTGGTAGGTGATAATCGTCGGCTTTTCGATTCCCGACATCAAATACACCAGATCGGCGAAGGGCCAGGGGAACTGCACATGAATCAGGTCAGCCCAAGCGGCCTGGCGACGAAATTCCGCGAACATGCCGACCCCCATAGAACAGGACATGGGCTCGATATTCTTCCGAGTGCGGATCACCGTTGCTTCAGGAAATTCAATTATGGCGGGAGAGGGGTTGTCGCTGAGAGTCAAGATCCTGGATTCAACACCGAATTTTTTTGCGCCACGACAAATTTGGCGCACGGCCTCTTCCAAGCCACCCTGGGTATCCGGAAAATAGGTTCTGTATAAATGAAGTACTTTCAAATTTTGCCCTCGATGACGCTTCCACGAACTTGCCAAAGGCACCGAACGATGCGAATTTCCGGATTGCTTTCCAAGGTGCGCGCCACGATACCCACGACACCTCGCCCGGGGCGGTGCCGAATTCGGCCAAGAGCAGGCCGCTACAACCGCTATACGTCAGTGGTTTTCACTCAGGACTCCAGCTTACTTGAGCGGCAAAGGCAAATCACTCGGGATTTGTACGCATAGGGAGGGATTTACACGCTGACCAGGCGTTGCTGCACCAATTGCAAGGCATTGGCGGCGGTCCAATAGAGCACCATCGCTGCGGGAAAAGGATAGAACAGCACAAAAAACACAGCGGACATGACAAAGAGATTGCGCTTCTGACGTCGCGTTTCGGCCACAGGGGCATGGGGATTACGAAAATACAGCGTTGATATCACCGTGACGAGGGTCATCACAAAAGGCAACAGGTTCAGGGTATTGCCCAACAACGGCACTAACATGGGCAGCGAGCCGACGGCATCCGGATAGGCCAGATTATCGATCCATAGAAATGCGGCGCCTTGCAACTGCGGCATTTCACCCAGGGCATTAAAAATCGCAATCAGGATCGGTATCTGGATCAGTGAAGCAAATAAGGGTTTAAGGGTAAAAAATGGCGTAATACCGAGACCCTTGTAGGCCGCCATGATTCTATTGTGGGCCTCTTCGCCATCGTGATTTGCTTTTATCTCAGCCAATTGAGGCGCCAGTGCCGACTGATAGCGACTGACATCCCGCTGCAAGCGCAGCGTGAGTATCGATATCGGCAGCAGTAACAACTTTACCAGCAGCGCCAGCAGCACGATCGCCAGCCCCCAATCGACACCAGGGGCCGCGGCAAGCACAACCAGGGTCCACTCCGCCAGACGCGATAATCCGCCCAGCCAGCGCCACAGATGCGAGTAGCGGATGGTATCAAAATCAGCTGCGGGAAAGTCGCCGCCGCCATCAATAGCGCGAGGCTCGCCAATATGGATAACTGCGGACGCCGGCGCGGACGCCGGCCACCTTAAACCCAGGGTGCCCGACGAGACAGACAGGCTTGCCCCCGGCGCCGACACCAATGCAATGCCATAGCGACCCTTCCAGCCCCACCACTCGCCGGTATCGAGCACCCGATCCTGGGGGTCAGGCTCGGCATAGTCCACACTGGCATCGGCCCGTAGATACAACTGCGCCGTGCTGTTATAAAATTCCGCTAAACCCGCAAATGGATACTTGTCGGCCACCAGAGTTGCCAACTGCGGCAACTCTAACACCCGGTCAGGTGCAGGAGATGAAGCCGGGTTCGGCGCTGGTTTCAGCCGCACCGCACAACTATCCATACCCGGCTCCGCCAGCACCGGCAGCTGCACACCGGCACCAACTATTGCCGTTATGGTGTCGCCGGCACGCCACCGCCCCTGCTCCAGCACTGACTGCAACTGCGCAGCGAGATGGCATTCATAGCGTATCAACAGTGGTTTGATTACAGTATCGGCGCCCTCGGATTGCGCCCACGACTGCGGCGGCGCGAGTAGCGACAAGGCGCAGGCGAACAGCAAAATCAGTGGATGCCGCGATGGCTTTATGAATATGGTTTTCACTTTGTGTAGTAACTCAGTCATAGGGCGTGCTAATAGCTCAATCGTCGGCAGTCTGCGCGTTGCTAAAAGAGAGGGTCAACAGTCCCAGGCCCAGCATGCTCGGGTATCGCCAGAAACAGTACCGAGGGCAACAGCGAGGCGGGCAATAAGTAACGACCTGATTTTTGCAGAGTACATCACCCAGCCTGAATTGGATAATCACGGTACTGTGATCCGACCACCTTCCCCACGACTCCACACTCGACAAACCAACAGTAGATACGAAATCTTCACCTAAATCCTGGTTATACTTTAGCTGCTCACCGCATTTCAACTCACGTGTTATCGTCTTGCAGGATCGACCTTAGCATGGTCAAGCGACCAGGAATCCGGATCATCGATGGGGCCATCGATTTCATATATTTTTAGCGGAGGTAAGGTGGGCTTCCCCCAATATTCGTGAGCCCAATCATAGTATATATACTGCCTTTTTCTCTCAGCATCCTCGCTCAGGGTAAAAACATTCACACCGCCATCGATGGATCCAATATTGTTATTTTCCAGAATGGTATTCGGTATATCCAGTAGTGAGGCTGGTCGACGAGTGCGTACGAACCCTTCTTTTGAACCCGTCGGCTTTATCATTAGTAAAGCCCTGGACCGCGCATAGTGCTGCACATTTATACCTCGCCCCTTAAACTTTTCACCAAATCCCTCTGCCACATAACTCGAACCGTGATCACTTGAGATGATGATAAATGAATTCTCATATACCCCCAATTCCTTTAGACGCTGTAGAAAGCCTACCACCTGTCGGAGGGCACAAATGCCCTGCTGCTTAAAGTCCTCAAGTGTAGCCGGTCTGGCATCATGAATTTTGCAGTCTTCATCCAGCACCATGGGACTATGCGTTATCCCCGAATGAAAAAATTTATATGTTGGTTGTTCCGACTCATTGTTGATTTCACTAATGTATTTTCGCCACAGAAGATAGGCGATACCACCGGGCGTTTTAAGATATTTATCTTCCGAAAAATGCGAACGCATCAACCAACGCTCATCGTTATAGATGTAAGGCTTAATCAAATCGGGAACAGATTTAAATAGTGCAATATCAATAAGTTCGTACTTGAGTGTACCAACCGCCCCACTGAAGTGAGGAGAACAATTCAGTAGGCGGTTTTTACCGCAGTACACATATACGGTATGAAAATCACGCCGATAATTGTGATCTTCCAAGGATTGTAAAAACTCATTCTTTTCAAACACTTCATCGAGAAATAATTCCTTATCCATTTCATTCCTGTATACCCGCCCTGAAAGCATACTCGGAACAGCCATAATCGTTGTAGGATAAACTGACGCCGTGTTTTCAAAAAAATGGAAACCGCGAAACGCTTTTTCCCAAGGCGCATCCTCATCAAGAATTTCGACCATTATGTCGGTCTGAAATTCATCAAGGATGATATGAATGATGTTTTTTTCTGGTGAAAACTCCAGCAATGATTTATGGAAAGAAGGCTGAGAAACAAGCTTCTTGTCCAGCCCCCCTGCCTCTACATACTTCCCAATATTAAAAACCAGCGTTAGGCTGAGAATGCATAAAATCACTGTCACCATATTGCCCAGTAAATCTCGCGCTTTTTTTGACATTATTACCGTGGCTGCGATGAGGCAACAGACCGTAAGTTGCATCAGTGATAACAGCGAAAACTGCTCAATATTCAGCCCTCGACCATCCAGCTCACCGTACTCACCGAAGAGAAAGGTAGCATTGATCCAGATCAGAATTGCCAGCACGCTGATTACATATTTGTAGCCTTGTCGAAATTTCGCTACCGGCAGAGCATAGGGAAGGCACAGGATAATCCACCCCACCAAAAATACCGGCAACAGACTGAGGCACAGTTCTGCCAACCCGACCGTCACTTCCTCACTATTTTTCAGGTAAAGTTCTATCGGCGAAATAAAGAACAGTTGAGAAGCCAATAGAAAAGCTGGCGCCAATAGTGAATAAGCCCGAACTTGAACCTGTTTCATAGCGTTCTCCTGATCACATTCAAGTAGGAATCACCACGTAGCCCACGCTGAATGCGAACTACTTCCCGCGACGCGTGTAAGACTGAGACTGAACTGATACGGAGGCCGTGCAAAGCATATTTACCGCTCCACACCTCACAAGTTCAAACAATACCGTCGACAATCGATTTGAGCGCTTCAGCACCGGCGCCGGCACTATGCTCGACATTGAAAACATTTTTTTGCCTGATCGCGCTTATCTTGTCGCGGGACATACACTGTAACAACTCCGCCACCTTATCCGGCAAGGCCGCTAACTCATGGGGAGAAATGACCGCGCCAACCTGCTCTCTAACGTCAACTTCGAAGGGCTGCAGGTCGATATCGCCATAGTTGGGATTGTTAACCTTTCTGGGGACATCGATAAACAACACCGGCTTTTCGAGGCCAAACGCATAATCGAGCGCCGCTCCCGACCAGTCGCTTATCATCAGGTCGGACCGGTGCAGGGATTCCTCACTGGCAACGTCGATCTCCAGGGTAAAATCGGGATTGCCGCAATATTTTCTGTCCAGCGCTTCGATCATACCGGCGCAGAATTTAAGCGTTTGCGGATGTGGTCTGAAGGTGACCCCATAGCCCGCCTCCAACAAGGCGGTCAACACCTCATCAATGACCGTATTGGAAATCGAAGATTCACCCCAAGAGGGGGCGATGAGGATTTTCGCGCGCCGCCCGGTCCCGGCATGGCCACGGGACTTACTGTTTTTGATAATCGAGTCGAGGCGGCCATAACCGTGCTCCACCAGGTTTTTGCGCGGCAGCTGGTAGCACCGTTCCATCGCCCGCACCTCACGGACATGGTAGGGTCCGGCACAAAAAATCGAGTCATAAAAATCGAAAGCACCGCTGCGATAAACCATATGCAGACTCACCAGGCTATGCTGCACGTAGACATAGTGAATCGTGTGTTTGGAGCGCACAACCTGGTATTGATGCAGATCGGGCATCGTCATCACCATGACCCGGGCATCGATGTTCTCGAATAACCAGTTTCGAATGCCGCCCTCGTCCGTGCGAAAATGCTTGAGCCTGGGATGCCGGAATAGCAGGCCCGGATCATTGGAGTCCGACGTTATATAGCAAACCGGGCTATCCGCAATATCCAGGTATGCACGCAGAATACCCTCGAGATGTACCCAATAGGTTTTGCCCTCGGAGTAAAACACCAGCTGCCGTTGTTCCGGCGGCAACTGGAAAAAAGCGGCCATATCGAGAATGCTGCGGAGGAACGAGGGCTTTTTCGAGCCGGCCCGAGGGGATTTGCGTAACAACATTAGCTACCCGGATTCAGTGGGTGATAAGATACTGATATGACACTAGAGTTTTCTGGCGATTATCCGGCTGACGAAGGGGTCTTCGTCCCGGTATTTCGCCATACCCTGTCCCGTCAAGCTGTATTCGATAGCGAAGCCATAGCTGCCGGAAAGTTCTCGCAACAAGTTGTCGGTATCGACATAGCGCCGGTAGTGATCGCCAAAGATTTTTTCGGTGGCCGCGTCTTCGCTACAGCGAAACTCCAAATACAGCGAATCCCCCGGCAGCAGATGCCGGGACAGCGCCGACAGAAAGTGTTGCTCCTGCTCATCGTCCAGGGAGTGCAGGACAAATCGGGAGTAGACCACCACGGAGCGACTATCGGCGTGACCCTGGTCACGCCCCAGGGACACCAGCCCTGCCACATCTTCCTCGCAAGCTACATCACCGACAGAAAACAGGCCATGGGCAATATCTCTCTGCGCCATCGCCGCACGACTCTTTGCCACAGCTTCCGCGGACAGATCCATTGCCACCACCATATGACCCTGGTGGGCAACATAGTGGGAATCACGCCCATTACCGCTGCCGAACTCTACGATAGTGTGCCTGGGTTCTACCTCGGTCAACATCTGTACACAGAACTGGGAGGGTATATCAATCACCCACTTGCTGTAGAAATTGTTCCAGTAGTCTTCTTCAAGGGAAAGGTCCTTGTCACTCACTCAACAGGCCTCTCTTTTTCAGATACGGTATCCGCCTCACCCTGACCCGACACCGAGTCGAGTTGCCCTGCTTTTGACGATGCAGCATCATCCGAGCGCGGCGAGTCTTCGACCGCCGTTTTTTTTGAACCACTAAACCACGATTTTATTTTGTACCAGTAGGTTTTTATCGCCATGGCGATAGCCACAAAAAAACCGATAATCGCCGACATAATGGCACTACCGGAGCCCGGGTCTATATAGGCCGCAGCCGGCATTGAAGTAACTGCCGCCAGCAGCGCAACCACGATAACTGAAACCTTCATTTTCGCTTACTCCTCTTTGTCACAATGATTCACTTTCCGGGCACCCTGGGCCAGTCAATGGCGAACAGCCTCAGTCCAGTTGCTCCGTCGGATAGCTGCGGTAGAGCCAGGCCGGAAACTTGTCGGCCTTCACTGCAGCCGTGCTGTTCCTCGCCTTGATAAAAATATACTGGCCTAAATCGGCGTTTCTCGCCGGCATCAAATTGCGCAACCGCTCCAGGTCGAGAAAATCGCCGGCATTGTTTTGATGTACGTCCGCAGTAAAACTCTGCTCTACCTTAAACCCCTCATGACTTAATAGCTGAACCAGTTCATTGGCGTTGTACTCACGGTTGTGCCTGCCATAGGGCCCATGGCCACTGTAGGGGTCGTAGATATTCTGGCCCGATATCATGCGCGCCACATTCTCCAATCGCGCGACATTGGGCGTGGTCAGAACCAATACCCCGTCGGGCTTCATCACCCGGCGAATCTCCCGCAACACGCCGCAGGGATTATTCAATAGATGTTCAATGATTTCCGCGAAGACTACCACATCGAACTGATTATCGTCGTAGGGGAAGCTTTCGCTCTCGACATTAAAATGCTGAAAAGGCAAATCGATTTGAGCCGGTTCGCCGCAGCTTCGGTCCACGTAGCTAACGCGCTGCATGTGCTCACCCCCCGGAAGATTGCCAAAATAATTTGCCAGCTCGACTTTTAGCGCGGTAAATTCCTTGAGCAACAGGGTGGTAAAATAGGGATTGGCCCCCAATTCGAGACAACTACCCTCCGCATCCCTCAGCAGTCCCCAGGTGTAGACGAAGCGACGAAAATCATGGGTGCCATAAGCTTGCATCTCCGCTTCCGGCGCATCCGCTACCCGAACCGCCGTGACAAAATCAAACAACTGCTGCTCATTCAGCCCTGCCGGCAGCGGCAGTTCAGGCCGCAAATTGAACAGAGCTACCGAATTCCCCTTGACTTTATTTACTGCTCGCCCGACAGCACGCTTTAGTAATGCGGGATATTTGCGAATAGACGGCATGGTTAACACACTCCATAGGGCCGGGCGGATCCGACCAGAACTCTAAAATCGACGCCGGCGCGATAGTCGAGGCGGCCCAATTACTGCTTCCATGGCTCATCAAACATGCTCTGCAATGTTTCCGCAAATGCGTATTGTGGCGCCGTGCCAGTCAGGGCGACCAGCTTGCTGTTATCCCCCCCCAGCACTTTGATTTCATGGTCGCGAACAAAATTCGGATTCACCAACACCTCGATCTCATAACCTGCGATCCGGTTCATCATGGCGATAATATCGCCCAGTCCGTAGACCCGGCCCGAGCAAAGATTGACAATCTCCGAAGCCGCCGCGACCTCATACAAGCCAAGGTAGGCTGCGGCGATATCCCTGACATCAGAAAAATCCCTGGCCACATCGAGATTGCCCAACTCAATGCTCGCACTTCGGCGACGGAAATGGCTGACAATTTTTGGCACCAGGAATCGATCCTGCTGCCCCGGCCCGGTGTAGTTAAAAGGCCGGGTCATAATTACCGGCAGGCGGTTCCACCTCGCCTTGACCATGCACTCCATCGCCAGCTTGCTGACCGCATAGTGATTGACGGGATTTGGCGTCGTGGTTTCTGTGATGCGCGCATCGGACACTTGGCCGTATACATTGGCACTGCTGGCGACCACCACTTTGCGCAAGGGTTTACCGACCTGCTCCAGGGCGTCCAGCAAATTGAGG
>CBDUUA010000047.1:0-10120 GCA_965370135.1 uncultured Cellvibrionales bacterium | reverse complement strand
TTTTTGTCTTTGTCTTTGTCTTTGTCTTTTCTATATAAATAGGTTCAAGCACAAATAGGATCCAGCACAAATAGGTTCAAGCGCCTTTCTACCAGAGCAACTTTCTGTTGAGCAATCACGTTAACTCTGCAACTGCAATCCAATTTCCAGGCTGCCTGGTGCGCCACTAAACTTTACGCGGTAGTGAACCGCCAGCGTCACTTGATTCAAATTCGCTGGATCACTAATTACCTGAACCTCCAATAACGCAATCCGTGTTTCCCAGCGCTCGATCGCCTGCCGTGCCACATCGGCCATCAATCGCCTTGTAGTCTGGTTGTTGGGCCGGTGAATAAAGCGCTTTAAACCTGCGCCAAATTCAGGCCGCATCAGCCGCTCACCGGGCTGAGTCATCAAAATATTCCATATCACTTGCCGCACACTTTCGTTGTCATTGGCCCAGCTCAATTTTCCCTGGGCGTTCAAACCCTCTAATGGGTAACTTATGTTGAACGAAGTCGCCACGGGCTAGCATCTCCTCGGCAACTTGAGAATTGCCCAGGGCAGCCAGCGAAAGAATATATTCAGTAAGCTCAAAATGATCATCAGCAAGATCATCGCGCAAATGGTAATAATGGGAATACTGAAACTGATACTGAAACCCAAACAGGCCTCCAGGCGATTCTTTTTGTTTTTCTTTTCAAATGCCAGACCCGGCGAGATGGCTTCAATTGCATCAGCCAGTGACTTCGGAGTAAGAAAGGTCACGCCTTTGGCAAAGCCTTTTTTAATATCGGCAAGTTCGGGTAACTGGATTACCGAGGGTCGAACCGCTTCCGGGTCGAGCATACTGGCCACGCGAAACAGCGCGCTGGAGGGCCCCCAAACAATGCGTTCACAGCCGCAGTCGTCGTGATAACGCAGGAAGGTTTGGACAAAGTACACGTCATCCTTGCCTTGGGTATAACGCGGCAGCGGCAAGGACATCTCGACAATTTTTTCAGCCTGTTCGGCGCGCATTACCAACTGCTCTCGCAGGCTGCCTGCCTGGCTCTCCAGCAGGTAGAGATCATCACTGATATTTGGCAACGCAGTTTTAACTATCAGCGGTGGCTGATCCTTGTTAAGACGCTTGTTATTTTCCTCATCCAAATCCGCATACCAGTCAATTAACGCATCGTGGTTGTTGTCGATGTAGGCGAGCAGGCTCATGGTGGCAGTTTTGCCGGCTAGCGACGCATTGCCACTGACACCGGCAGTCACGGATAGTCCAGGGTAAAACCTGATTTGATCGAGCAAGTTGCGCAGCGCCTCGTTATCACCGACAGAGGATGCAAATATTTGATAACGCTCGATCAAAGTGCGCAGTACCGCGACGAAAGCGCGCGTCGGAATTCCGTTATTCACTTGCAGACCGGTTTCCTGTAGCCAGGAAAAATGGCCGCACAAATCAATGGCGACCTCTTGAATACTGCCACTGCAGCGGCATACCGGATCTGCGCTTACGCCATCCCAACTTCCGAAAGGCCATTCGTGTTCGACCAATTGCCCCGTGGCGGAAATAGTGATGCGCGCGCTCTGGGGTGTTTTGTCCGCCTCGTTTTCTTCATCGGCAATGGCGGCTTCTACGCTACCGTTCAAGGGTAAAAATCCGGAAAGCAGACAATGATTGCGCGTTTGCTTGTTGCCACTAGCGCTCACAGGGGCCGGCACCAACTGCGCATGCAGCGGGTAGGTTTGCTCGCCACTATAGGCGGGTTCTATCGGCCGGGCTTGTATGAATTTTCGGTTGAGTAGGCGGCGATAGCGATCGGGCTCGTCTTCCTGCGTTTTTCCTGCGGTAGCGGTAACTGCTTGCGTTGTTGATTTTTGCGAACCGGATTTTTGCCAACCGGTTTTTTGCCAACCGATTGCGCGGCCATTGCGTACTTGCCAGGACTGATAATTTTCCGGTGATCCCCGGCGAATCACCATTCCCGCAGAACGTATTTTCATCGGGTTAAACGCGGGTTGGCCAAGTACATCGCAAATAACTTCGCTGGCGACCATGTAAAAAGTGCGGTGCAAGGGCAGGCGCAAGGTGACCATATTTTTATCGTGTGAACTAAAGCGGTCGGTGACACGCCAGGGCTGATGACTATTCCCGGTGAGCTTGCCATTGCTCGCATCCTGATTAAAACGGGAGATAAATTGATCGTCGAGATAGCGGTGCAGCATAGTGCCGTCGCTACCCCCGGCGTAGTACGGTGTCACGATTTTTGGTGTGTGATGAACTACCATATGTTCCCCGCTCCCGGTGTATAAGAAGTACCCACCACCGATGTTGCAATTAATGTGTCGCATTTGACAACACCGGAAAACTGACTCATACCGGCATCAACTTTTACCATTGCCGCGCTAATATCCACTTGCGAAGCCTGCACTTCAACTTTTGAAGCGCTCACAATACTAATGCCGCTACTCGAAAGCTTTATCGATTCACCCTCTTTTTCGAGGGTGATTTCGCCGCCGCCTTGCTCGTTAATCGTCATGTGGTAACCGCTGGAGGTCTCTATTTTTATTTGCGGACCGTCGGCGTCGTCAAGGCTTACCTTGGTGCCTTGCGGTGATATCAAACTGTATTTATCTTCAACTGCTTGTGCATCACCGGGGTGACTACTGCCGCCACTCCACACTGCACCCAGTACAATCGGCATTTCCGGGCTGATAAAAGCGAGTACCACAATTTCTTCAACCCTGGGCAAACAACTGATCCCGTAGCCATTGCCTGCACTGTTGGTCATGCACGCCGCCCACAGCTGCACTCCTGTAGCTTGCAGTTCAACCTGCAGTCGCCCCCGGGATTCAGGATCATCATTGTCCAACACCCGTGCTAAATGCAGTTCTTGTAACAGACCTAAACTGTGGTTCAATTACTCCAACTCCCGCGCTGTACTTTCAAGCAGGTGACGTATCCCGCACTATTGTTAAAAAGATGTTGGCAATCAACGACCTGATATTTGCCCCGTAGACGCTCCGATACCCCGACCAGCTCAACTTCTCGCCCGCTGCGCAAGCTGGGGGTTCCGGCGCACACGATGTCACCGTATAAGAATTTTTTGGCGCGATGACGAAAGCGGCTCTCGGCCCAGCCCTGGGCCTCACCCGAGCTGCGTGCGAAGGGCTGGGGGAATATTTCACTTTGCCCCCACGAGAGTGTTTGCAGAATGTCGGCGGCAGTCTCGCCACTGGCACTGGGAATTAAACTGTCGTTGTGACTAGCTACCGTTTCGTCCGCGCCTAAATCGTGGCCTTTAATGCTGGCTTCTGTAAGTTGATGATTAAGATCAGCCGTTATACGCATACGCTGTACATTATTTTGCGGGTGCAAGGTCTCCGGCTCGGCATCTTGCTCCTCAAGCCGGGCACGCAGGTCGCTGCCTACAATGCGCAATGCAATATCGTAAGGCGCTAATAGTCGCAGTAAAAATGCGAGCTTGCTTTCGTTAAGTTGATGCCAACTGCCCTGGGTATCGCTCACTTGCGCATCAATAGCAAGCCCCAGTTCCGCCGCTACGCTGTTAACTACATCGTTGATACTCATGTCTTCAAAAATACGGTTTTCGCGACTCCTGGCTAAACGGTGCAGCTTATCTTCGGCCAGGTAGACGATTTGCGGTGCGCCATCGCCGTAGCGCTCTTCTATCGCGGTGATTTCTCCGCTAAACAGGGCGTCCTCATCTGAATCTCCTGCTAGTACTTCCAGGGTGTCACCCAGGCCAAGGGCCTGGAAAGCAAAGTCGGCGTCGCCGTCGGTGGCATTGCTGTGCCAATTCACACAACGTATTTCCGCATTGGCCATGCCCGACAAGGGCAGCGACACTCGCATATCGAGCAGTGCGGCACTAATGTCCGTGCGCAATTCGCCATCGATACGCAATCTGGGGCGGGCGTTAATGCTCGGTTCGCTGTTCTCAGTCAACGCTTAATCGCTCCTCACGCTCTTCGTTTAGCTTTAGTTGCTCCACCATCCTGCCTTGCATCTCGTCGGCTCCGGCAGCTTGTACGGGCGCTTGTTGCTCACCCTGTGGTGCTTCAACGGTAGTAATTAGTTCGTTGATTATCAGTGGCATTTCGACCTCCCCCTATTCCCCCCTATCCCCTATCCCCTATCCCCTATCCCCCTCTACACATTGACAGCGCAACTGCGCAATAGTCATCAACCCTCAATGGTTATCTGCGGGCCGGACACCTGTATCGTTGCACGGGGCTTGTCAACACCTGAACTCGCGGAAGTATTACTTGCTGAGCCACTCGATAACGAAGCGCCAGCCAGGGCGCTGGCGCCCGGCAAAGCGCTTTTCTTGCCCTTGTTTTTGCTACTGGATGTCTCCAGGGAAAACGCGCCGGGGATCGAGGTGCCAAGGGATGCCGATGCTCCCGCAGAAAATCCCGCTGCAACTCCGATACCGGCACCGACACTGCTATTCGCGCCAAGGCTCGCCACCAGGCTCACACCCGGAATCGAGAGCCCAACACTCGCACTCAGACGGGGGTTTTCGAGGCCATTAAATAACGCCAGGTCGCGCCAGTCGCCAGGGTTTTTACCGGCGCCGGCTGCCGCACTTGCCGCGCTTATATTGTCGCCACCGGCGGCAAATACCGGTGGGTTGCGCTCATCCACCGGTACGTCTCGTGTTTCAAATTGGTAGCGGTCTTCTTTTAATGTTAGCGCCAGGGTTGCACGCAGTGGCACCCCCTCTGGCGAGAAGAAATCCAGGGTCTCGCCGTAGCTGCTGACCATGCCGACAAATACAAAAGCTCCCCACTGGAAACGACAGCGTTTAGGCGCCGTGGGCCGTTCTGAATCCGGGTTTTGCGGCTTCATAAATGTTTCGGCAACTGCCCTGGTGAGGAGTCGCACATCTGAATTGGCGCGGTGGTAGCCTTGCGCCGGGCGCGGCTGGGTACTCGTAGTTTGAGTCGCATCGGCGCCGGCATCACCCTGCGCAATACTGGCGTCACCGGCCACTGTGGTGTCAAAAACAAGCTGTACGGTCAAGGTCGATTCGCTTTTTTCAATGTATTGCGCTGGCGTCGGCGTGCCGCCACCGCTGTTATCCGCGTTTACGGTATTGGATAACTGCACGCGCAAACTGGTGGGATTAAACTGCACGATAATGTGCTGTGCCTGATCCGTTTCCGGTTGATCGCCATTCATCGGGATCAAAATGGCCTTGGTTAATTGTGGGCCGCTAGCCATTGACGGCCTCCTCCATTTGCAAGGCCAGGCCTTCGTGCACCAAATGCAATTCTTCTATTGCGACCTGGCTGCCGGTTGACGATAAATCCGGCCCCTTGAATTTAGTTGCCATCGCCCGCTCAAGTTTCCAGCTTAAGATGGGTTTTACGTTTTTTTGCTCGAAACGATTTCTGTCGTACACGTCGATAATGCCGGTCATTCGATAGCCGTAGTTCCCTTGACGCGTGGTAATATCGAACCAGGAAGCGAGATCGCGTACATCCGTGACACCACGCTTTAACACAATGGCCGGAAAGCTTGTTTCCCCAGCCAATTGAATTTGGCCCCAGTTTCGGCCTCCCTCTTTTATTGTCTTCGCTGTCATTGACGATTCAAAGCCGGTAACTTCACTAAAAGCGCCAGAGCACACCAGGGCGTCCTTGCCGCCATCAATGGCAAACAGACTCACCACAAAACGAAAGGGAACAAACTCATCCACGACTGATCTCCAGGGTATCTTGCTTCAATTGCACGCGAATAGTATCGATCGGAAAGGCGGGTGCAAATGCGATATCAAAAATAACCGTGGCGCCATCGCTGTCGGTGATTCTGCGCAAACTGAAGGCTTGTTCCGGCGTTTTTCCACGCAGTGCGCCGAGTTGATACAGGCGCGAGAAGAAATCTTGCAGCAGAATTTGTGGCCGCGGGTCGAGTACGTCGACACTAAACAACATTTGCCACCCCAGTTTTTCCAGCTCACGTCGCAGCCAGCCAATAAAGCGTGCTATTTCACCACTACGGGCGTGATCCGCGGTATCGCCAAACACGCCGCTGGCCAAACGCTCATCGTCGAGCTCGGTTTGATTCAAACGAAGCCGCAGCAGGCCAATACCAAAATCGTCGCGCAAGGCCGACAATGCCGTTTGCGATAACAGAGGCAGAGGTTGGTAATAGCCGGGCAGCGGGCTGCCCGCCACCGAGCGCCATGCTCCGCTGGTCGCCGTGATTTCCGCCATGCGACCCGCGATTAAACCCACGGAGGACATCAGGGAATAGCGATGATTTTGCAAGTGGGGATACAAGAACTGAACGCGATGTAAATGCTGGTGCAAATATCCGGCTTTGAGCGCTCTGATAGCTCGCAATGCATGGAGCGCAACTTGTGGTTGTTCGCCGGTCAATTCCCGGTCGTAAGGCAAACTAAGGAGCAGGTGAATATCCGGCCGGCGCAGGGCGAGGGCCTGCAACATCGGCGCCAGCATTTCTCCAAAATTGACAGCTTCAGCACCCTCTGTAGTAGAGGCTGCATTAGTAGAGGCTGCATTTCGTTCTTGCACATCATCGTTTACATCATCGCCTACATCATCCGCGCAAGGTAAAAAGGACGGTGTCGGCTTGGCAAGCCTTAATCGCGGCGGAATATTGATTTGCGCCGGCACTTGTAGGCGCTCCAAATCAGGCATCGTCAAGATACCTGCGCCCGGGATTGCCAGGGCGCGGCAAAAAGCGCTACCCAATTGTGCTTGCAGTGGATTATCTTCGACCGAGGGAAAAAATCCCCTCTGGCCACGGCGCTGATCAACATTGATCAACCAGAGCTTTTTGCGGACAGTAGTATCCGCCTGCTGGAAAAAATCCTCAACGCAGGCAGGCAGCCACAAGGCCTGCCCGGCCAGGCGACTTTGGTACAACACCGGCGGTGCTTTATTGGGAAATAAACGCGTAAATTGGCTGAGTGATCGAATGGCAATGGGCAATCCGTAGAGCGAGTCGAATAAGGCTGAGCCGTGACGCAGTCCATCCAGGTAGTCGGCGTAACCCAGGTTTTCGATGTCTTGTAGCAGTGTTCTGTCGGCGAAAAGGAAATTGAGATCTGCCCGGCCCGGGCAATGCCCAAGCATCACGACTTCGACGGCAACTTGTGCTTCAATCATGGGTTGGGGGTCAAGGAAAACTCTGCCGCTGTCAAACTGCATAGCGAAACTCATCGTACTGACCTGCAAGAACTGGACATGAAAAAACCCCTATTGATGATACCTTCGGCGCGGCTACCTATCGCGCACTGCCCTTCAGCTTTCCTCCACCACCTCGACAGACAACACCACTTCCTCCATCGCGACATCACCGCCACCTTTCGCGGTGAGTGTTGGGCCTGTCCATTTAATTGGCGTTACGCCGCGCAAGATCCAGGTCGTGACGGTATTGGCACGGTCCTCAGAAAGCAGCTTTATCGTTACCGCTTCGCGTTTTGCTGTCAGGTCGCCATCCCGGGCAAGCTTTAACCAATCCCAGAAATTAGTCGCGCCAATCAGGCCGCGTTTTAATGTTACGTCCCCGCTTTTATGAATACCAAGTACCTTGGTAACGTAATTGACCTTGGCGTTGCCGGCGCGATATTCAGCAACGGTAACTTCGGCATTTAGGCCAGAGACTTCAGAAAAACCGCCAACCACATCGGTTTCCTGACCATCGCCGATCTCGACCAGAAAATTAAAGGCCGAGTAAGGTGTTTCTCGAAAAGTTGGCATAATGGGACTCCGTAATTAAGTGATTGCCTTATGCGTCAGCCGTTTTCTGTCCGATTCGGAAGATGACAAACTCTGCCGGACGTAGTGGTGCGACGCCAATTTCACACACCAGGCGACCATTATCGATATCATTTTGTGTCATTGTGCTGCGGTCACAGCGCACAAAGTAGGCGGCTTCCGGCTTGCTACCCAGGAGTCGGCCATTTTTCCATTCGTTGAATAAAAAGCTATCGACTGTGGCCGCGATATTCGCCCAAAGATTCTCACCGTTGGGTTCAAATATCACCCACTGCGTGCCTTTTTCGATAGACCGCTCCAAATACAGGAAATAGCGACGCACATTGACGTATCGCCACTCGGGATCGCTGGACAAGGTGCGACCGCCCCACACGCGATGACCGCGCCCCGGGAAAGAACGCAGACAATTAATGCCGTTGGGGTTGAGCAATTCCTGCAGAAATTTATTAATTTCCTGGTTGAAACGCAGCGCACCAAACACCGGAACATTGGCCGGTGATTTGTGCACACCTCGGTCGGCATCTGTACGTGCATAGATCCCCGCGATAAAACCGGAAGGCGGTGTTGCCTGTGTAATGGCGTTGCCGGTGGGATCGGTGGTGACTACCCAGGGGTAATAAAGCGCCAGGCGGGAATCGTCGAAGTTATCGCGGAAGCTGCGAATTTCCGCAAGCGACATATCCAGGCGGCTGTCCACCACGCCGATGCGATAACGCATTCTGTTGCAGTGGGTTTGCACCGCGGCCACAATAGCCTGATGATTGCTGGCATCGGCTGCCGCTGCTGGTGTCAACACGATAGAGATATCGTCGATATCTTCAAAAGATGCCAGCCCGGTATTGCCCTGGGTTTCATCGATCTCACCGGTGTAGTCCACAGCCGTTGGCGTATCACCATCGCTACCGCCAGTGAGAGTAATAATAAAACGCGGGCTATCGAAAGAACCTGCGGCTGGAGTAAGTTGACTCGCATTGCGCGCAAACAATTCAAACAAAGCCCCATGCAATGCCGCTGCCGTCGGTGAACCGCTGACACTTGCGGTAATGGGCAGGGTCAATTGGTCGATGCGCTTTTCCGGATTTTGCGGCAGGGCATTGCCCAGATAATTGGCATCTGTAGACAATAGCGATAATCCCGACACCTGAAATACCGGCTCGCCTGTTCCCGGGATTCCGGTAGCGTCGATCGTGGATGTTTTTCGACGAATGACGTCTATGCCGAAGTTTCGCTGTACCTTTAGTGATGTGGTCGCGCCTGGCGATACCGCCAGATTCGACAGGTTAAATGCAATTGCCGTGGTAATGGCGGTACCATTTAGAGTGGCGCTGGTAGTGAACACGTCGCCACCATCATTGATGACGCCTCGAATAACGGTAGCACCGCCCAAATCGCCACCGCCAAGACTGGTAATATCGACAGCGCTCGCCAGGGTAAGCTCGGCTGGCGTGTTGTTCACAAGCACTCCCTTGGCTGGCTGCGCGGCAAATACCTGACGAAAACCTAGCGCGACATCGGCGATTTGGGTGCTATCAATGGCATCGCCGAGTTCGGCTACTGCGACATTCGCTGTGGAGTCGTCGCTGTTAACCACTGGCGCCTGGGTTGCGTCAATTGGAGTCAGATCCGCTCCATTTCGCCGCACCAACATTCTTAACGACTGTAGTGGAAAGCCACCATGGGTACCGGCGGCACGAAAGATGGTCGATGGCAGGGCTCCAGTGAGCGTTAGCAGGCCGGTAGCGCCGTCCGGAATATTGGCGACGCTGGCTACATTGTTTGACTTGAGCAGATTCTGCGTGTCTTCCCAGCTTATTTCCAAATCGTAATTTCCACCGGCGCCGGGAAAGCGTGCGTTAACACTTACCGTGTTGTCGGTGGCGGCCACCCCTGCAGTAACAGCGCTACTACCGGCGCCATCCGAATTGGTGTCGTTGCCGCCACTGACGATTCGGCTGACATACAATTGCTTACCGCCATTTTCAAAAAAAGCGCGAGCGGCAATTGCCGTGTGGTTGGCGAGCACAGTGGTTCCGAAGGTGAGGGTAGCTGGGTCGCCGAAGATACGCTCGAATTCGTTGTAACTGGTGACCACTTCCGGTGTGCCTCGCACCGGCCCAAAGCGAGTCGGGCCGGCAATACCAGCAACGCTGGTACCTACGCCTTCAATAGATTTGGAACGAAAACTAACTTCTTCAACAAAGACCCCTGGAGCAAGATATTCCGGCATGGCTAGATTCCTTCATGTTGCTTGCACGATGAGTGAAAACACCAGTAGTAATACATTCATTCATTTTCAAATTACTCGATCAATGAACTACGATAATTCCTGCTGTCCTGACATTCTGCTGTCCTGACATCCTGTTGCGCTGACATT
>CBDUUA010000046.1:0-10125 GCA_965370135.1 uncultured Cellvibrionales bacterium | reverse complement strand
AGTGCGATAGATCGATTAACCGTAAAGCGATCTATTAGCTGGGTGTATGCGACTTTTTTATGCGACGTTTATATGCGACTTAAGAGTATCAAGCTGGCAGGATTCAAGTCCTTCGTGGATGCGACCACGGTTACCTTCCCCACGAATATGACGGCGGTCGTCGGTCCCAATGGCTGCGGCAAATCCAATATTATCGATGCCGTGCGCTGGGTCATGGGCGAGAGCTCGGCCAAGAATCTGCGCGGCGAGTCCATGACCGACGTCATTTTCAACGGCGCCAGTGGCCGCAAACCCGTGGGTCAGGCCTCGATTGAACTGGTGTTCGACAATAGCGACGGCACCCTGGTTGGTGAGTATGCCGCCTACAGTGAGATCTGCATCAAGCGTATCGTCAACCGCCAGTCCGAAAGTATCTACCAGCTCAACGGCAGTCGTTGCCGGCGCAAGGATATTACCGATATTTTCCTCGGCACCGGTCTCGGCCCACGCAGTTATGCCATCATCGAGCAGGGCACTATCAGCAAGCTGATCGAGGCCAAGCCCGACGAATTGAGAGTCTTCGTCGAAGAGGCCGCGGGCATATCCAAGTACAAGGAGCGACGACGCGATACCGAAAACCGCATCCGTCGCACCCGCGAAAACCTGGAGCGCTTGACCGATATTCGCGATGAGTTGGAGCGCCAGTTGCAGCACCTGAAGCGCCAGGCCCGCACCGCTGAGCGCTACCGCGAAATGAAGGCAGAAGAGCGCCAGGTCGAAGCCCAGCACATGGCCATCCAGTGGCGCGACCTCAATCTGCAAAGCGAAAGCCAGGCCGCCACCATTCGTGATCTCGAAGTCGGACTCGAGGCGCAATTGTCACGGCGAGTATCTGCGGACACCGACATCGAAAAACTGCGCAGTCGCCACAGCGACCAGAACGACGTGTTCAACAGCGTGCAGGCGGAATTTTATCGACTGGGCTCAGATATCGCTCGCGCCGAGCAGCAGATCCAGCACCAGAATGAGCGCGATCAACAACTGCGCCAGGACTTGCAACAAACCGAAGACAGCTTGCGGCAATCGAGCCAGCATATTGAGCACGACCGCGAGCGGCTGGCGGCATGGCAAACCGAACTCGAGGACATCGAGCCGGAATTGTCCCTGCACCAGACCAGTGAGGAAGAATCCGCGGAGCAGTTGCTCAACGCGGAAGAAGGTATGCAGCGGTGGCAGCAGAGCTGGGATGAGTTTAACCAGCTGGCGGCGGAGCCTCGTCATCAGTCCGAGGTAGAGCAGTCCAGGATCCAGCACCTCGACCAGGTGATGCAACGTCTTGGCGAGCGCTTGCATAAATTCCAGCAGGAGCACGGCGGCATCGTCATCGGTGACGATGAAGAAGACGTGATGATGCTGCAGGAGCGCCTGGCAGAGGCCGAAATGGTGGCGGAAACCCTGGAGCAGGAGCAGGGCAATATGCTGCAGCAAGTGGACTCGCTGAAGCAGCGGGATCATCAGCTGGGTACCGAGCTCAATCAGGTGCGCAGTGAACTCCAGCAGTGCCAGGGTCGGCGCGCCTCGCTGGAGGCGCTGCAGCAAGCGGCGCTCGGACAGGATGACGCTACCGGCGATTGGTTACAACAGCACCAGTTGGCGAACAAACCCCGGCTGGCGGACGGCTTGAGCGTCCATTCCGGCTGGGAAACAGCTGTTGAGACCGTATTGTGCGATTACTTGCAGGCGATTAGCGTCGATAGCATCGAGCAATTGGCCGCTCAATTGGCTGATCAAAAGGATCAGTGCAAGGGCGCCAGCCTGGCTTTTGTCGATAGCGGTGGCGTAACCGAGCCGGTAGCAAGCGCCGGCCTGGCGCTATTGGCCGATAAAGTATCCGGCGCTTGCGGCCTGTTAGCCGGTATTTACTGTGCCGATGACCTGTTGCAGGCCTTGCAACAGCGTGGACAACTTCGGGCCGGTGAATCCATCGTCACTCGGAATGGCATCTGGCTGGGGGCTCATTGGCTGCGGGTTTCCAGTCGGGTGGACGAGCTCGGTGGTGTTATTGTCCGGCAGCGAGAACTGGAGGAACTGGCCGCCCAGTTCGACTTGCATGAGAATACCGTGCAGCAATTGGAGCAGGACAAGGCGCAAGCGCAGCATGCCCTGGGCGAGCTGGAGCAGCGCCGCCAACAAACCGAAATATCGCTGCGGGACAGTGCTCGGGAACAAGCCAGGCTGGCATCCGAATTGAGCGCCAATCGGGTGCGGGTCGAGCAGGCGCTGTTGCGCAGGCAGCGGCTCGAGCAGGAACTTGACGAAACCCGGGAACAACTTGCGCAGGAAGATGTCAATCTCAAGCAGTCTCGCCAGTTGTTGCAGCAAGCGCTGGATGCCATGGAGCAGGACAGCGAAAAACGTGAAGCCATGTTGCAACAGCGCGACCATACCCGCTCGGTGCTCGACCAGGCTCGTCAGCGAGCGCGGCACGATAAGGATAGCGCGCACCAGTTGGCGATGCGCTGCCAGTCACTGCAAACCCAGGCGTCCTCGGTAGAGCAGGGCATCGAGCGGCTGTCCGGGCAATTGACGCAGCTGCGCGAGCGCAAGCACAGCTTGGCGTCAGCGATAGCAGACAACACCGCGCCCGTCGAGGACGTAAGAGCGAGCCTGGAGCTCAACCTGGACAAGCGTTTGCGAGTCGAGCATCGCCTGACCGAAGCGCGAGCCCTGCTCGATGGCATTGACCACGACATGCGCACAGCCGAAGAGCAGCGCAATCAGGCGGAACAGCAGGTGGATCAGCTGCGCAGTCGGCTCGAGCAGCAGCGGCTTGAAATTCGCACCATCGAGGTGCGGCGCGGCGCACTGCAAGAGCAGTTGCAGCAAAATAAATTCGACCTGCAGACGGTATTGCAACAACTGCCCGAGGGTTCGACCGAGCAACAATGGCAGCAGGATCTTGAGCGACTGCGCAGCCGGGTGCAACGGCTTGGGTCGATCAACCTGGCCGCCATCGACGAGTACCAGGCGCAGGCCGAACGCAAACACTATCTCGATGCCCAGAATGACGACCTGGTGGAGGCATTGGCGACGCTGGAAAACGCAATCCATAAAATTGATCGCGAAACCCGCAGCCGTTTCAAAGAAACCTTTGACGAGATCAATAGCGGCCTGCAGGATCTGTTTCCCAGGGTCTTCGGCGGCGGCCACGCCTACCTGGAGCTGACCGGCGATGATATGCTCGATACCGGTATCGCCATCATGGCGCGCCCCCCCGGCAAGCGCAACAGTACCATCCATTTGCTCTCGGGTGGGGAAAAAGCGCTGACGGCGATTGCCCTGGTATTTGCCATCTTCAGGCTCAATCCGGCGCCGTTCTGCATGCTGGATGAGGTGGATGCGCCACTGGACGATGCCAATGTCGGGCGCTATGCGCGGATCGTCAAAGAGATGTCCCAGCATGTACAATTTATATATATCACCCATAATAAGATTACCATGGAGTATGCGGATCAGTTGATGGGGGTTACCATGTACGAGCCGGGTTGCTCGCGATTGGTATCTGTCGATATCGAAGAGGCGGCCGAATTGGCGGCGCTGTAAAGAGAAAGAGGTTTAGCGGTTTTAGATATGGAATTTGGCTTGCGAGAGTGGATGATTCTGATCGGCGGGCTGCTGATACTGGCGGTAGTTGTCGACGGTGTGCGTCGTGTTTTTTTTGATCGACGCAATACTATCCGCATGGGCATGTCCCATCAGGGAACTGAAGAGGGCAGCGAGGGTATTAATCCAGAACTGCCGAACGGTGGTGCGCGCTCAGTGGAGCGCCCGGAATTCTACGCTGTCCGCACCCGGTCGCGTTATCCGGAGGCCGAGACCAGGCTCATCGAGCCCGCGAAAATGCCTGTTGAGGACAGCCCGCGGTTCGAACCCGAGTTTGAAGCTGAGCTTGCACCCGAACTCGAACCTGAACCTGAACTCGAACCTGAACCCGAACCCGAACTTGAGCCTCAATTCGAAGCCGAAGTCGTCGAGCCGGAGCCGGCCCCACCAACGGCGGCCAGGGAAGAGTCGACAGCGAGGCTCAACCCCCAGCCCGATGAAGTTCTGGTTATCAATGTGCTCTCCAGGGACAAAAACGGTTTTAACGGCGCAGACCTGCTTGAAGTGCTACTGGCTTGTGATGTGCGCTTTGGCAGCATGAATATTTTTCATCGCTATGAGGGCGCCAAGGGGCAGGGCGCCATCCAATTCAGCATCGCCAACCTGGTGAAGCCGGGCACCTTCGATCTCGATAGTATCAAAGAGTTTTACACCCCGGGTGTGTGCATGTTTCTACAACTACCAGGGCCGGAAGATTCACTGGCGGCCTTTGATTGTATGGCGGAAATCGCTGCCTGCATCGTCAAGAACCTGCAGGGTGAATTGCGCGATGATGCCCAGAGCGTGCTTACGCCCCAGACGATTGAGCATTACCGCGAGCGCATCCGGGATTTTGAGCGCAGGCGCCTGACGCGAACCGCGCACAGGTCGGGCTGATCATGCTTCGCCCCAAACTAAAATGATAATGAAACGGCCTGAATCACCCCCCTGGATTTTGATTGCACGGTAGCACCTCCCCATGGCAATACCCACAGAGCAAGAAATCCTGCGGCTGCGGCAGCTGCTGGATCGCTATAACTATCACTACTCGGTACTCGACGACCCCCTGGTTCCGGATGCGGAGTACGACCGCCTGTTCAGCGCACTGCAGCGACTCGAAGCTGATCACCCCGAGTTGATCTGTGCGGAGTCACCGACCCAGCGCGTTGGTGACACGCCCCTGGAATCCTTTTCCCAGGTGCAGCACCAGCTACCCATGTTGTCACTGCACAACGCCTTTGACGAAGATGAGCTGGCCGCTTTCGATAAGCGTATTCGCGAACGCCTGGATGCCCGGGAGGACATTGAATACGCCTGTGAGCCCAAATTAGACGGTATTGCCGTCAGTTTGCTTTACCGCAACGCACGCCTGGTGCGAGCGGCTACCCGCGGCGATGGCGCTACGGGAGAGGACATTAGCCACAATGTGCGCACCGTGCCTTCGGTGCCCTTGCGACTGCAGGGCAGCGGCTTTCCCGGTGTGTTGGAGGTGAGAGGCGAGGTCTACATGCCCAAAGCCGGCTTCGAGCATCTCAATGACATGGCGCGGGCACAGGGTGAGAAAACATTTGCCAATCCGCGCAATGCGGCGGCGGGCAGCCTGCGGCAGCTGGATGCCAAAATCACCGCCCGACGCCCCCTTGAGTTTTGCTGTTACGGCATCGGCATCGTCGAGCAGGGTGAGTTGCCGGCAAGTCACAGCGCCATCATGGCCTGTCTGGGTGAATGGGGTTTTCGAACCAGTCGCCAGGGTGCACTTGCCAAAGGGCTGGAGCAATGTCTGGCTTACTACCGCCGGCTGGCGCGGGAGCGTGATAAATTGCCCTTTGATATCGATGGTATCGTCTATAAGGTTAATGATCTCGCGCAGCAGCAGACACTGGGTTTTGTCTCCCGCGCCCCCCGGTGGGCCATTGCCTATAAGTTTCCCGCCCAGGAGGAAATTACGCGCTTACTCGATGTCGAGTACCAGGTGGGTCGAACCGGGGCCGTTACTCCGGTGGCGCGCCTGGAGCCGGTGTTTGTTGGCGGCGTGACCGTGAGCAACGCGACGCTGCATAACTTTGACGAAATTGGCCGCCTCGGTGTGGAAGTCGGCGACTACGTGGTCGTGCGCAGAGCCGGTGACGTCATCCCCCAAGTGGCGCGAGTGGTGTTGGAGCGCCGCCCCGCGGACACCAAAGCCCTGCAGGTCCCCACCAACTGCCCGGTTTGCGATTCACCTCTCGAGCGTGATGAGGGCGAGGCTATATGGCGCTGTAGCGGTGGTCTCTACTGCAGCGCCCAGCAAACGCAATCGATTAAACATTTCGTGTCCCGCAAGGCCATGGATATTGATGGCCTGGGTGACAAACTGGTGGCGCAGTTGGTGACGGCGGGCCTGGTGGCTCGGGTATCCGATATCTACAAACTGCAACGATCACAATTACTGGCATTGGATCGCACCGGTGAGAAATCTGCCGACAACTTGCTGGCGGCGATCGAGGCCAGTAAGGCCACAACCTTGCCCCGCTTTATCTATGGCCTGGGTATTCGGGAGGTCGGCGAGGTTACCGCGCTGTCGCTATCTAACTACTTTGGCAATCTCCAGGGCGTGATGGCGGCAGATAGCGAGGCCTTGCAGCATGTCCCGGATGTAGGGCCGGTGGTTGCCACACACCTGTTCAATTTCTTTCAGGCGCCACATAATCTCGAGGTGATCGGCGAGTTGCAAAAACTCGGGGTCCACTGGCAAGACCAAGCGACGGACAGTGCTGCGTTGTTACCGCTGAAGGGTCGAATCTTTGTGCTCACAGGGTCACTGGAGGCCATGAGCCGGGATCAGGCCAAGGCGCGTTTGCAGGATCTGGGCGCCAGGGTTGCCGGCAGCGTATCGGCCAAGACCACAGACCTGGTGGCGGGGCCCGGTGCCGGTTCCAAGCTCGCCAGGGCAGAGCAACTGAGTATCCCCGTTATGGACGAGGGCGAACTCGTGGCTCTGCTAGAGAGCCTGGAGTAAGGCGCTTCCCCTGGTTTTCCTCCGGGCTCCACTGGCCCGTATGGTTAGTGGATTCTGACCACCTCTGAGCACGGCATTACAATTTGGCAAAGTCGAGGCAGAACCGCGCCACAGCCCACTGTAGCTGCGGTTTTTTTGCTGCAATTGCGCTTCCTTTATGATTAACTGTTCACGCTTGAAGCGCAGATTTTTGGTTTGCTTCTGGCCGGTCTATCTCATACTCGCAACCTAACAGGAATGTAGCGTTGAAGCCGACAGATACGAAAGATCCCGAATACTTTCATCGGGTCGTTGATTGCCAGTATGCCTGTCCTGCGCATACTCCCGTTCCCGAATATATTCGCCTGATAGCTCAGGGCAAATACACCGAAGCGTATATGGTCAACTGGGAGTCCAATGTATTTCCCGGTGTGCTGGGTCGCACCTGTGATCGACCCTGTGAGCCTGCCTGTCGCCGTGGTCGCTTGTCCGGGCAAGAGGAGGCGGTGGCCATTTGCCGGCTCAAGCGGGTGGCTGCCGACAACAAGGGTTCGGTAACCGAGTTGATGCCGGCTATCCCGGCGCAAAAAAATGGCAAGAAGATCGCCCTGGTCGGTGGCGGCCCGGCCTCGCTGGCAGTGGCGCGAGACCTGGCCCCGCTGGGTTATGAGCTGGATCTCTACGATGAGCAGGGCGTCGCGGGCGGCTTTATGCGCAGCCAGATTCCCGCCTTCCGTTTGCCGGAAGACGTGCTCAACGAGGAAGTAAACGTGATCCTCGATATGGGCATCAGCAGCCATTTCAATCACTATGTATCCAGCATGAAAGACATGCTGGATAAGGACTACGATGCCATATTTGTCGGCAGCGGCGCCCCTCGGGGTCGCGATCTGCCCGATCTTCCCGGCCGCCAGGAAGCAGCGGACAATATTCATATCGGTATCGATTGGCTCGCCAGTGTAGCCTTTGATCACATCTCTGCTATTGGTTCCAGGGTGCTGGTATTGGGTGGTGGCAACACCGCCATGGATTGCTGCCGAACCTCCAGGCGCATCGGTGGTAGCGATGTCAAGGTGGTGGTGCGCAGCCCGTTCAAGGACATGAAAGCCTCGGACTGGGAAAAGGACGATGCCATGGCCGAGGATATCCCTATCTTCGATAACCATGTACCCAAGGCCTTTGTGGTCACCGACGGCAAGCTCAGCGGCATGGTCTTTGAAAAAGTTGATGCCGTCTACGATGACAAGGGCAAACGCTCCCTGGTGCCCACCGGTGAGGATGATGTGCTGTTCGAGTGCACCGATGTGTTGATCGCCATAGGTCAGGAAAATGCATTTCCCTGGATCGAGCGCGATGTAGGTATCGCCTTCGACCAATGGAATATGCCGGAACTCAACCGGACCACCTTTCAGTCGACCAATGTCCGCATATTTTTTGGCGGCGACGCCGCCTTTGGTCCGGAAAATATTATTACTGCTGTCGCCCACGGGCGCCAGGCGGCGGTGTCCATTGACTTGTTCTGCAATGGTAAAGACCTTAGTGCCAGACCCCCACCCCATACCAGCTTGATTAGTCAAAAAATGGGTGTGCATGAGTGGATATACGACAGCCCTGTGAGTGACGATAGCCGCCACCTGGTGCCCCATGCCGATAAAGACAAGTCATTGCAGGATCGCTATCTGGAGGTGGAACTGGGTTTCGACGTAGCGCAGGCCCTGGAAGAAGCGCAGCGCTGCCTCAACTGCGATGCCCAAACGGTGTTCACCGAGGCCCGCTGTATCGAATGCGATGCCTGTGTGGATGTCTGCCCCACAGATTGCCTGACATTTACCCTCAATGGCGAAGAAGATGAATTGCGCCAGCGCCTGAGCATGCCGGCTCGAGTGCAGGATCAACCGCTCTATGTATCCCATGATTTGCCGACGCGGCGAGTGTTGGTCAAGGATGAAAACGTATGCCTGCACTGTGGGCTGTGCGCGGAGCGGTGTCCAACGGCCGCCTGGGATATGCAGAAGTTCCTCTACAACGTAAGTAAGGCGGGACAGTAATGGCCAAGACTCCCATAATCAATGATTTTGTTATTCGGTTTGCCAATGTCAACGGCACCGGTTCAGCCAGCGCCAATTACCTGTTCGCCAAGGCCCTGTTTCGCATGGGTATTCCGGTGAGTCCGAAAAATGTATTTCCCTCGAATATCCAGGGCTTACCTACCTGGTATGAGGTGCGGGTATCGGAAAAAGGTTATCTCGGTCGCCGGGAGGGGGTTGATATCGTCCTCTGCGTGAATCCCCAGAGTATGGCCCAGGACGTCAGCTCGGTGGCGCCAGGGGGTTACTTTGTCTACGACAATACCCGGCAACTCGATATGCGCCTGGTTCGTGATGACATCAACTATATTGGCTTGCCGCTGACGGATATCTGCCTCACTGAATACCAGGATCCTCGCCAGCGCTTGTTATTCAAAAACGTGATCTATGTCGGCGCCCTGGCAGCCTTGCTCAATATGGATTTCAAGGTGCTCAAGGATCTGGTCAACGACCAGTTCCAGAACAAGCAAAAACTGATCGCGCCCAATATTCACGCCCTGGAGTTGGGCTATATGTACGCGTCGGATCACTTCGAGTGTCCAATCCGCTTTCGGGTCGAGACCCGGGATCTGGTCGGGGATCGCATTCTTATGGATGGCAATGCCGCGGTGGGCCTGGGCGCCATTTATGCAGGCGCGACGGTGGCAGCCTGGTACCCGCTTACACCATCGACCTCGGTGGTTGATAACTTCGACAAGTATTGCAAGCGCTTGCGCATCGATGCCGGCACCGGCGCCAAAAAATATGCCATTATCCAGGCCGAGGATGAACTTGCCGCCATCGGTATGGTGATCGGCGCCAGTTGGAATGGCGCCCGTGCTTTCACCGCCACCAGCGGCCCCGGTTTGTCCTTGATGAGTGAGTTTCTCGGCCTCGCGTATTTTGCGGAAGTGCCAGCGGTATTGGTCGATGTGCAACGAACCGGTCCGTCCACCGGTATGCCGACCCGCACCCAGCAAAGCGATGTGCTGGCCGCTGCCTACGCTTCCCATGGGGATACCCGCCATATTCTGATCATTCCATCCACGCCCCGGGAATGTTTCGAGATGATGACAGAGGCCTTCGATCTGACCGAGCGCTTGCAAACCCCGGTGATCATGTTGATGGATCTCGACCTGGGTATGAACGACCACATATCCGATCCGCTTTGCTGGGAAGACCAGCGCAGCTACGATAGGGGAAAGGTGTTAGGCGAAGAGCAGTTGGATGAAATAGAGCAGTTTGGTCGCTATCTCGACGTCGATGATGATGGCATTTGTTACCGCACCATACCGGGAACCCACGCCACCCGGGGCTCCTATTTTAGTCGCGGCTCGTCCAAGGATGAATATGCCATTTACACGGAGAGCAGCGAAGAATACGTCAACAATATGGAGCGCTTGCTCAAGAAGTGGGATACCGCAAAGGCCTATGTGCCGGAGCCGGTGATGTACCCCTCAA
>CBDUUA010000045.1:0-10284 GCA_965370135.1 uncultured Cellvibrionales bacterium | reverse complement strand
TAACTACAGGCTGCGTGCGACTTCGTGGGTATCGAAGACTTCAATTTTGTCGCCGGCGCGCACATCATTGTAATTCTTCACCCCGATACCGCATTCAGACCCGGAGCGCACTTCGTTGACATCATCCTTGAAGCGTCGCAGCGACTCCAGTTCACCTTCGTAGATCACCACGTCATCCCGCAATACGCGAATCGGCTTGTTTCGATAGACCGTACCTTCAACCACCATACAGCCCGCTACCTGGCCAAACTTGGGTGAACTGAATACATCGCGCACGTCCGCAATACCGGTGATGACCTCGCGCAATTCCGGGGCCAACATGCCTGTCAGCGCCTGCTTCACATCATCGATAAGATCATAGATGACACTGTAGTAGCGCAGGTCCACTGACTCGGCTGCCACCACTTTGCGCGCGGCATTGTCGGCTCGCACATTGAAGCCGAACACCACGGCGCCGGAGGTTATGGCGAGATTGACATCGGTCTCGGATATACCACCAACGCCCTCGGCGACAACAATGACCTGAACCTCTTCATTGCCCACCTCCGCCAGCGCCGAGACAATGGCCTCCAGCGAACCGCGCACGTCTGCCTTGAGCACCACGTTCAGAACTTTCTTTTCACCGGCGGTCATGTCACTGAACATGCTATCCAGCTTGGCGGCCTGCTGACGCGCCATACGGGCTTCACGGTTGCGATTATCACGGAAGTCGGCTACTTCGCGGGCACGCTTCTCAGTTTCCACGACAGCAAAATCTTCTCCTGCCTCCGGCGTGCCGTTGAGACCAAGAATCTGTACCGGAATCGATGGCGTGGCGATGGCGATGGCCTCGCCGTCCTCATCCAGCATGGCCCGGATCCGCCCGTACTGGATACCAGCCAATACAATATCCCCCAGGCGCAGGGTGCCACTTTGTATCAATACCGAAGCGACCGAGCCACGCCCCCTGTCGAGCCGGGACTCAATCACAGTGCCCTTGGCCGGTACGTCCTGTGGTGCTTTCAATTCCAGGATTTCTGCCTGCAGCAGAATGGCATCCAGTAATTCGTCGATACCCTGCCCACTGTGAGCAGAGACGTTGACGAACTGTACCTCACCACCCCAGTCCTCGGGAATGACACCCTTGGCGGACAGCTCATTTTTGACCCGATCCGGGTCTGCGCCTTCCTTGTCCATCTTGTTGATCGCCACGATCAAGGGCACGTTTGCAGCCTGGGCGTGCTGAATCGCTTCTTCAGTCTGCGGCATTACACCATCATCGGCGGCCACCACCAGAATTACCAGGTCAGTACTCTTGGCGCCCCGTGCCCGCATGGCTGTAAATGCAGCATGACCAGGGGTATCGAGGAAGGTGATCATGCCGTGCCCGGTTTCTACATGGTAGGCGCCGATATGCTGCGTGATCCCGCCGGCTTCGCCGGCGGCAACCTTGGCCTTGCGAATATAATCCAGCAGTGAGGTCTTGCCGTGGTCGACGTGACCCATCACCGTGACCACTGGGGCACGAGCCACCGATGAGCCTTCATCGTGCTCCAGGCTTTCTTCCAGTTGCTCCTCAATAGCGTTGGCACTGACCGGCATGGCGCTATGACCCAGTTCCTCCACCACCAGGATGGCCGTATCCTGGTCGAGTGGCTGATTAATGGTGGCCATGGTTCCCATACCCATCAAGACCTTGATGACAGCATTGGCTTTTACCGCCATGCGCTGGGCCAGCTCACCGACGGTAATGGCTTCCGGAATCTCTACCATATGACTTACCTTCTCCGCCGGCTTCTCAAATCCATGTTTGGCATGCTCGGGGTGACTCGCCTTTCTACCCTTGCGGCGACCGCCTCGGGATGCCCCACCACCGCCTTCTTCTTCATACTCGTCAATCAAATCGACATGAGCGGCATGACTTTTTGATCGCGCCAAACCCTCGTCACGCCGGCGCCCGGAGGCACCGGTCTTACGGGGGCGCCGCTCATCATCCAACCCCAGGGATTTCTGCTTTTTCTTCTTGCCGAACACCTTCTTGGCAGGCTCCGCGCCATCTGCTGGTGCTTTTTCGGCGGCAGGGCGCGATGGCTTTTGCTGATCTTCTTTCTGCTGTGTTTGCAACTGCTTTTGTTGCTGGAGCTTTTTCTCTTGCTCGAGCTGCTTTTCTTTGAGTTGCTGCTCGCGCCTGGCGCGATCTTCATCCGCTTGCTGCATGCGACGCACTGCCGCCGCATGTCGCGCCACCTCGGGGTCGAATTCTATGCTCTCCGGTGATGGCTCCAGCACCATTTCTTCCAGGTCCGCAGCTTGCACGGGCGGTTCCGGCTCAGGCTCAGCTTTCTGTTCAGGCTCCGTCTCAAGTTCTGCTTGCAGCTCTGGCTCAGGTTCTGCTTGCGGCTCAGGTTCTGCTTGCGGCTCAGGTTCTGCTTGCGGCTCAAGTTCTGCTTGCGGCTCAGGCTCAGCTTCCAGCGTGGGCTCAGCTTCAGGCTCCGATTCAACACTGACCTGAGACTCAATATCGGCAACCAGCGGCTCTTCCGCTACATCTTCTGCTATCGCGACAGGTGGCTCTTCCGCCGCTTCCGCCAGCCGCTGGGCTGCCTCTGCAGCCTCTCGTTCAGCCAGCTCCCGCAACTCGGCTGGATCACGCTTGATGTAAGTACGTTTCTTGCGCACTTCGACACTGACGGTTTTCTTGCCTTGAGACTTGGAGGATCTGAGGGTAGTGAGGGTCTTGCGTTTAAGCGTAATACGCTTGGGACTACCAGACGCCGAGGTATCACCGTGGCTGTTTTTAAGGTGCGCCAGCAACACCTTTTTATCCTCTTCCGACACTAGCTGTTCAGCACTGCCATGGCTCAAGCCGGCATCGCCCATCTGCTTGAGCAGGCGCTCAAGTGGGGTGCCAACAACATCAGCCAGTTCTGCTACAGTCACATCTGACATGCAATATCTCCTGTATCCCGTCGCTTATTACAAACTACTCTCCCTGTTCTTCAAACCAGGGAGCGCGAGCGGTCATAATTAGTTGTGCGGCGCGTTCCTCTTCCATGCTTTCGACTTCGAGCAGCTCGTCTACAGATTGCTCCGCAAGGTCTTCCATGGTGACAATACCGCGGCTGGCCAGTACGAATGCCAGGTGCCGATCCATACCGTCCATGGTCAGCAAGTCTTCTGCCGGCTCCGCTGTTTCCAGCTTTTCTTCGCTGGCAATAGCCTGGGTCAGCAGGGCGTCTTTAGCGCGCGCTCGTAGCTCTTCGGCGATATCTTCGTCAAAAGCGCCAACTTGCAATAATTCATTCAATGGCACATAAGCCACTTCCTCAACCGAGGCAAAACCTTCTTCGGCCAGGACTACAGCAATGTCTTCATCGACATCCAGCGCCGCCATGAAGATCTCGACTATCTCACCGGACTCAGCCTCCAGCTTGGCCGCCGCGTCCTCGACGCTCATCACATTGATGGCCCAGCCTGTGAGTTCGCTGGCCAGCCTGACATTCTGGCCATTTCGACCGATAGCCTGGGCCAGGTTATCCTCTGCAACAGCGACATCCATGCTGCGCGAGTCTTCGTCAACGACAATAGACTCGACTTCCGCCGGCGCCATGGCATTGATCACCAGCTGTGCCGGGTTGTCATCCCAGACGATGATGTCCACCCGCTCATTATTGAGCTCGTTGGACACCGCCTGCACCCGGGAGCCGCCCATACCGACACAGGCTCCCACCGGATCAATGCGCCCATCGTTGGTCTTAACCGCTATCTTGGCGCGGGAACCGGTATCCCGGGCGGCGCCACGAATCTCGATGATCTGCTCGGCTATTTCCGGCACTTCGATCTTAAACAGCTCAATCAGTATTTCGTTGCAGGCACGACTCAGCTTGAGTTGGGGCCCCCGCGCTTCGGCGTTTACCTCCAGTAAAATTGCGCGCACCCGATCGTTGACCCGATACACCTCCCGGCCAACAATTTCTTCCCGCGGCATAATGGCTTCCGCGTTGCCCCCGAGATCGACAATGATATTGTCACGGGTCACGCGCTTCACCGTACCGTTGAGCAATTGACCGACCTTGTCACGGTATTCTTCGACAACCTTGGCGCGCTCCGCTTCACGCACCTTGTGGACGATGACCTGCTTGGCGGTCTGGGCAGCGATACGGCCATACTCGACGTTCTCGACCTGCTCCTCAAAAATGTCCCCGGCCTTGAGCCCGGCGTCTTTTTCATGGGCTTCTTCCAGGGTGAACTGCGTGCCCAACAATGCCAGCGTGTCGTCATCAACGACCTCCCAGCAGCGAAAGGTTTCATAATCGCCGGTCTCTCGGTCGATACTCACCCGCATATCAGCTTCTTCGTCGTAACGCTTTTTCGACGCCATCGCCAGCGCGGCCTCGAGCGCCTCGAAAATAATTTCCTGAGCTACATCCTTCTCGTTGGAAACAGCTTCGGCAATCTGTAGAATTTCTTTACCCTTTAGGGTTTCTTTAGCCATAATACGCTCCGACCACTTATTTCCTGGCGCCTGTTTGCACTGGCCTGCGCGCCGATCAAGCCTTGTCCGGCCCTGGTTCGCCGGCAATATTCGCCCGCTCAATACTGTCGAACGGGAGTACATATTCTTCTTCACCAACGATCAGCAATACCTCGCCATCGTCTACCCCTGCCAGCACACCACTGAGCTTGCGCTTGCCGTCAAAGGGAAATCGCAGACGCAGCTTCACCGGATAGCCCTGGAACAAGCGGTAGTGCTCCAGCGTGTACAGGGGCCGTTCAATACCCGGGGATGACACTTCCAGGGTGTATTCACTGCGAATCGGATCATCCACGTCCAATACACTACTGATCTGGCGACTCACCCGGGCGCAATCGTCAATGGTCACGCCATCCGGGCCGTCGATATAGACCCGCAGCATCGACTTTCGACCACTTTGGTGATATTCGAGCCCCCACAATTCAAGGCCGACGGCCCTGACCGCCGGTTCGATTAGCTGCTGTAACTGCGCTGTTCTCGCCACTGACTTCACCGGCCCCATGGCCACCAACAAAAAAAGGGCCCATGGCCCATTGCTCACCTATTTTCGCTCACCTATTTTCGCTCACCTATTTTCGCTTACCTATTTTCGCTTACCTATTTTCGCTTACCTATTTTCGCTTACCTATCACAAATCTATCGTAAAATCACAAACCTGTCGCAAACGAAAAAGCCCCTTGAGAGGGGCTTTTCGAATTAGCACTCAGGCCTGCACCCTGTAAAAAAAATATCAGGGTTCCTCCTCAAAACGTCTACATGTTTGGTAGCGGGGGCTGGATTTGAACCAACGACCTTCGGGTTATGAGCCCGACGAGCTACCAGACTGCTCCACCCCGCATCAAAACTTCTCTTGCTCTGCGCCGCGATTAAAAGGCGGCTCAATCAAGGAGCGCAAAGTATAAGGATGAGCTGTTCGCGGGTCAAGGGGCACGGCGATAGAAAAGCCCAAATCCCTTATCAAATCCGCGATATCCGCTATACGCAGGTAAAACCCACAGCTATCCATCACCATTGTACAGGTACCACGGCGACAACCCTGTAGTTTTGCTAAGATACCGCACTCATAAACCGGTCGCCGCCTTCAGTGACGCCCCATTAACATCCGGAAGGCCCATCCTCGTGGTAGTTAAAATATCAGAAAACGTCGTCATTCCCGATGACCAACTGGAATTCAGCGCCATTCGCGCCAGCGGCTCCGGCGGCCAACATGTGAATAAGGTATCCAGTGCCGTACACTTGCGCTTTGACATCAAGCGCTCATCTCTTCCTGACTTCCACAAAACCCGCCTGTTAGCCCACAGCGATCAACGCATCAGCCGCGAGGGCGTCATCATCATTAAATCCCAGCGCTATCGCAGCCAGGAAAAAAACCGCCAGGACGCATTGGCGCGACTGCAAGCCCTGATTGTGGGGGCAATAGCGACTTCGCCGACCCGCAAGCCGACACGTCCCGGCAAGAACGCCCGCAAAAAGCGCGTCGACAATAAAACCCGGCGCGGCGATCTCAAACGCCTGCGCACGAAAATCCGAGACGACTGACAGCAAGCACTATAGAATGCGCCACACGTTAGCCAGGCCGACTATTGCCGATCGGAGGTTTTGTTACGGTGTTCGACAAGCAGGATCTGGTCACACTGACCACCATGACCATGCCCTTTGGCAAATACCAGGGGCGCCCTTTAATCGACCTGCCGGAGGAGTACTTGCTGTGGTTCGCACACAAGGGATTTCCAGCCGGCAAGCTGGGGATACTGTTGGGCCTCACCCTGGAGATTAAAATCAACGGCCTCGAGTCCATCATCGAACCGCTAAAAGACCCTCAAGTACGTTATCAATCGCCGGAACAGGCAGGCAAACGAGTCAATCGCCTATGAACGATTACCTATGAACGATCACCCATGAACTACGTTGTCGGCCAGCGCTGGATCAGTCATACCGAGCCCCAACTGGGGCTGGGCATTGTTGCGGAATTCGCAGGCCGCCGGGTGACCATCAGCTTCCCGGCAATTGCGGAACAGCGCATTTACGCCGGCGACAATGCACCACTCAGCCGCGTAACTTACCAACAAGGCGATACGGTTTCCACCCACGATGATATCGAACTGACCATCACCGAGGTCGAAGAGCTGCGCGGCATACTGCTTTACACCGGCGTCGACGACCAGGGCCTCGAACGCACCATCGCCGAACTCGACCTCAATTGCTTCGTACAATTCACCAGCCCCCGGCAGCGCCTGTTGAGCGGCCAGTTTGACCAGGATGCGAGCTACCAACTGCGCATGGCAACACTGACTCACCGGGGTCAATTGCAAGGCTCAGGCGCCAGGGGCCTGCTCGGCACCCGCACCAGCCTGCTACCCCACCAGATCTATATCGCCGGCGAGGTGGCCAGACGCTACGCACCGCGCGTGTTATTGGCCGATGAGGTCGGCCTTGGCAAAACCATTGAAGCCGGCATGATTCTGCATCAACAGCTGCTCACCGCCCGCGCCAGCCGCGTGTTGATTGTGGTGCCGCCGACCTTACTGCACCAGTGGCTGGTTGAAATGCTGCGGCGCTTTAATCTACGCTTTGCCCTGTTTGACCAGGAGCGCTACCAGGCACTGAAACAGGAGCAAGAGGATCGCAACCCCTTTCACAGCGAACAGCTGATACTGTGCAGCCTGGAATTTCTCTGCAGCGATGAGGCCATCCAGCAACAAGCTGCAGCGGCCGAATGGGATCTGCTGGTAGTCGATGAAGCCCATCACTTACACTGGTCAGAGCAGTCTGTCAGCACAGAGTACCACTGCGTCGAAAAGCTATCAGCCCGAAGTAAAGGTTTGCTGCTACTGACGGCAACCCCGGAGCAGCTGGGCATCTCCAGCCATTTCGCCCGCCTGCGCCTACTCGACCCCTCGCGCTTCCACCAACTGTCGCTATTTGAACAGGAGGAAGCCGGCTATCAACAGCTCAATCAACTGGTGCAGGAACTCCTGAGCACCGACGGCGATATACCCCCAGCCCTGGTGCAAGGACTGCGCGACTACCTCGGCGACCAGGCCGTCGAACTCGCTCAGGGCAAAATCGGGCTGGAAGCGGTGTTGCGACAACTGCTGGATCGCCACGGCACCGGAAGAGTATTATTCCGCAATAGCCGGGCCGCCATTGGCGGATTTCCCGAGCGCCAGCTGAAACCCCACCCATTACCACGCCCCGAAATCTACCAAAGCCCGGGCACCGCTTACGGCATGGAGGGACTGTACCCCGAGATCGCCTGCAATGAAGCGCAGTGGCTGCGCCATGATCCCCGGATACCCTGGCTAGAGGGCTTACTGCGGCAGCTGCGACCCGACAAGGTATTGATCATCTGCGCCCACGCCAGCACCGCCGTGGCACTGGAGTACCAACTGCATCTGCGAGCCGGCATCCGCAGCGCCGCATTCCATCAGGGACTGAGCATTATAGAGCGCGATCGTGCCGCTGCCTGGTTTGCCGAACACGACAATGGCGCCCAGGCCCTGGTGTGCTCGGAGATCGGCAGCGAGGGCCGCAATTTCCAGTTTGCACACCACCTGGTACTGTTCGATTTACCGCTGAATCCAGACCTGCTGGAGCAACGCATCGGCCGACTGGATCGGATCGGCCAGCGGCATACTATCGACATCCACGTGCCGTACCTGCAAGAGAGCGCCCAGGAGGTGCTGTTTCACTGGTATCACGAGGGTATTGGTCTATTTGAGCAAAGTTTCTCGGCGGCCTATTCCATCCTCGAGCGATTTGAGTCGCGCCTGCTGCGGCAGCTGGAGCAACCCGACGATGACCTGGCCGCGCTTATCAGCGATACCGCAAGCTTCACCCGCGAAACCAGGCAGGCGCTGCAGCAGGGACGCGATCCCCTACTGGAACTCAGCTCCTGCAATCCACAGCAGGCCCGCGCGCAGATCGAAGCCATTGAAGCCGCCGAAAACAGTCCGGCCCTGCGCCGCTATATGGAGAACCTGTTCGACCAGTTTGGCGTCGAGCACGACTTCCACTCCGAGCACGCCCTGGTACTGCGCCCCGGCGAACAAATGCTAAGCGAGCACTTTCCCGGCCTACCAGACACCGGCAGTACCGTCACCTTCGACCGCCAATATGCGTTGAGCCGCGAGGACATAGAGTTCCTGAGCTGGGAGCACCCGATGGTATCGGAAGCCATGGACATGGTGCTCCACAGCCAGCTGGGTAACGCCGCAGTGAGCAGCATCGAGGTCAAGGGCCTGCCCACCGGCACCTTACTGCTGGAGACCTGTTTTGTCCTTAGCTGTCCCGCACCTGCCCAGCTACAGCTGTCTCGCTACCTGCCACTATCTCCCGTGCGCTTGTTGATAGACAGCAAGTGCCAGGATCTCAGCGAAGTGCTCTCCCACCAGCAGCTCAACCGGCTCTGCAAAAACATCAAGCGCCCCACCGCCGCGGCCATCATCAAGAGCGTGCGGGACGATATCGAGCGCATGATCGACGCCTGCGAGCGTATAGCAGTGACCCGCTTACCGGACATCCTGCACCAGGCAACCGTCCGCATGACTCAGGAGCTATCGGAAGAAGCCGACCGCCTCTCGGCCCTGCAGCAGCACAATCCCTCCATCCGCGATGAGGAAATCGATTTTTTCAGAACCCAAATCCGTGACGGACAGCACTATTTAGCTAAAGCCGGTTTTAATCTTGAGGCCGTCCGGGTAGTGGTTAACACCTGAAATGCGATCTGTTTCAGTCCTCTTGCAGGGGGTCTGGTACTTATTTTATTTTTCGTTATAATAACATTCGCGCAAGTGTTCCAGGTATGTTCAGAAGCTCCAAACGGTATCTACTGTTAATTACCTTCTACCATTTGCATTTAAAATTAATACTACTGATTTGTTAGAGGAAAGTTACATGGCTACCGGTACAGTTAAATGGTTCAACGAATCCAAAGGATTCGGCTTTATCTCCCCCGCTGATGGCAGCGCAGATGTGTTCGTACACTTCTCCGCCATCACAGGTTCTGGCTTTAAAACCCTGGCCGAAGGCCAAGCGGTAAGCTACGACGTGGAAATGGGTCAAAAAGGCCCCCAGGCCAGCAACGTCAAGCCTGAATAAGACGACTCGTTAAGCAAGTCCAAAACCCCGCCCCGTGCGGGGTTTTTTATGTACAGGATTAATCGAAATCCACAGCCTGGGAATCGACCTGCTGGATCACCTCTAAAAATACATCACCGTATTTATTCAGTTTACTGTCCCCCACCCCACTCACTTGCAGAAACTCCTGCCGCGAGCGCGGGCGCAAACGCAGCATATCCTGCAAGCTGGTATCGTGGAAAATCACATAGGGCGGTACACCCTGTTCTTGCGCCAGTTTTTTTCGGCACTCTCGCAAAGCCTGCCAAAGGGGAAGATCCTGCGGCTCAAGGCGGGGAGCGACGCGATCACGGCGGCTGGCTTTTTGCCGAGGCTGTTCTTGCCGCAATTGCAATTCCACCTCTCCTCGCAGCAAGGGTCGACTCGCCTCGGTCAACTGCAAGGCACTGAAACCGTCCATATCTACCCGCAACAGGCCGCGAACGACCAGTTGTCGCACCAGCGATCGCCACTGTGGGGCGTTTAACTCGACCCCAATACCATAAGTGCTGAGCTTGTCATGCTCAAAGCGGCGTATTTTGTCAGTATCATGCCCCAGCAACACATCGACGACATGGTTGGCGCCAAAACGCTGGCCCGTGCGAAACACGCAGGACAACATTTTTTGCGCCGACTCGGTTGCGTTCCAGGTG